>DYHC01000306.1 GCA_020724325.1 Melioribacter roseus | reverse complement strand
GTACTTGCAAAATTTCACTTCCTCCAAGATGAGAATATTCATAAACTACTTTCATAAATTACCTTCAATAATTTGGGAAAAGAGACGTAGAATTATTGCCAACGTTGACTCTCTTTGGCGGAACATATTTTTCCTTGGTGTTTGGATCAAACACGGGTCGTTCCATTGGTCGAATCAACAATTCACCTTCAACAGCAAGATTTATTCTTTCTTTTGCAACTTTATAATATTCAGGTAATATTTCAGCGCCAATCGATTTTCTAGAATGGATTATTGAAGCAATTTGAGTTGTGCCCACACCCATAAATGGGTCTAAAGTCCAGTCGTCTTCATCGGTTAAAGAAAGAACTAATCTTTCAATAAGTTCTATTGGAAATTGCGCGGGGTGGATAGTTTTTTCAATATGATTTGACTTAACATTTGGAATATCCCAAACATCAGAAGGATTTTTTCCAAGTGGATTCCCAGAAAGCTCGCCCTTCTTCGGTCCTTTAAAATGCCGCTTGTTTGGGTATTTGGAAGGAACTCTAACAGCGTCTAAATTGAAAGTGTATACATCGGTTTTAGTAAACCATAATATTACCTCATAGCGTCCAGAGTATCTTTTACTTGCATGCAAACCATGACCAAAATGCCAAACAATTCGATTACGCATTTTAAGATTTAGTTCATTGAAAATAGGATATAATAAAATATCGAGAGGAATAATTTCTCCGTTGTCAACATAATTTCCAACCTGCCAACAAATACTGCCGTTTGGAGATAAAACTCTTACGCATTCCTGGATTACTTTTCTTTGAGAGGCTAAGTATTTATCTAATTTTTCCCGCTTCTCATATGATTTACCAATATTATATGGCGGGGATGTTACAACCAGTTTTACAAAATTATCTGGAATTTTTTCTAAGATTTTTAGACAATCTCCATTGAATAAAACTACATTAGCTTTGGGATTGAATTTCTCTGATATATTCATAGACCACAAAAATTTTCTTAACAAAACTTGATCTAATATACGAAAATCAAAAATAAATTTTGAGTTAATGTTTTTTGCAGAAATAACATAACTGTTGTTATAATCTATTGTATTATAAACAGAGTCTTTTTAGTTATTACACCTGGATTTTTAAGCCACGCAAATTCCGAATAAAAATCTTGAAATCTTCTCTAAGGTGCAGGAATTATTTTATGAATTTAATAGAATAAGATTCTTCAAATCGCCTCGTTTTGATCATAGTACTATTGTATGCAGTCATTCTGTTGAAAATCTGAATCTGTATGTAAAACATTTATCGGATGGTGAAATAAATTTAGCATGACAGATGCTCAATAAAAAAACCCTCTCCATAAATTTAGAGAGGGTTCTCTTTGTGAAGCTTTGTGTCTATGTAACTTAGAGGCAAAATACTAATCCATTGCCAATAAGTCACGAAAATATTTACTTCAATTCGGGTGTTCTACCCGGGGTCCATGGTGCGCCGGCTTTTTCTAATTCAATTTCAATACCTTTAATATCAACCTCGATAATCCTTTTCAGCTGCTGAAGAACCGGCTGAATCTCTTCGTACAAAATATTATAAGCTGCTTTTTGCTTTTCGGTTACATTTGAAGTAGAACGCATTTGGGATCCGGTCATAGTTCTTAATCTTTGATTTAATGTTACCTCGCGCGGGGGAGTTTCTTCTGCGCTTGCTGCTACCGGCGGTCCGCTGAACTTAAATTGGATGTTATCAAGCTCTTTTGCAATTACATTTGCTTTCTTCATCAATTCGAAAGATGCCCCGGGTGTATTGTTAATTGTTTGGCGGATTGTTTCAACTTTATTTACAAGTTCACCGGCTAATCTTTGAGCACCCATAACAGTTCTTACAAGTTCTGCACCTTTCTTCTGGAATGCAGAAAGTTCTGCCCGGTTTTCAGCCGGTAACGTAGTGTTGTTCAATACAACAACATTAAAATCAACCGGTCCGGATAATTTTTTCTCTTCACCTCTATGAACCATCGACAGCTCAACGTTGTATTTCCCCGGCATTGCAAAAATTCCGCTGTTCTGTTTTGCTACCGGATCAAACTTGTTATTGCTTGCCGTTACAGGAGAAGTGCTTTCATATCTAAGATCCCACACAACTCTGCTAATTCCGGAAGAAGCGGACTTTGTAATTTTCTTAACAACTATTCCTGTTTCATCTTTTATAGTGAAGATGAAATAAGGTGATTTTTCATCCTGTTCTATTCGCAGCTCCTCGAATGACGGTTGAGGAATTGGTTTGCCGTCTTTAAATAATTCTTTTTCCTTTTCCTTCCTCTCTGCCTTTAATGTTTTAGGAACCTCTTTAACGTAATAAGTAATTGTTGCACCAAATTCCGGGTTTGGCGATTTGAAATAAGTTGAACCCTGTGCATAACGTCCGCCCATTTGAACATATGTTAATGCATCTTTAACAGGGAAGATGTAAGATTCTTTTTCCATAATTTCTTTTGATGCAAGACGGATTGGTGTGTAATTATCTATAATGAAAAATCCTCTTCCGAAAGTTGCAATGATAATATCATTTTCGCGTTCATGTAGAACAATTTCGCAGACTTTTACTTTTGGTAATCCGTTTTTTAATTCAATCCATTTTTCACCGCCGTCAAGACTGAAAAAAAATCCCCATTCAGTTCCAACAAACAGCAGATTCGGATTAACAAAATCCTGTTCTATAGTATTAACCGGTCCATTAACCGGAAGGTTAGCAGCAATCGACTTCCAAGTTCTGCCTTTATCAGCACTTTTAAAAATGTATGGTTTGAAATCATCACGTTTATGATTGTTAAATGAAACATACACAACATTTTGGTCGAATTTATCTGGCAAAATATCGCTTACAAGTGTGAATTTAGGCACGCCGGGTACTTCAATTTTGCGCCATGTCTTTGCATCTTCTGTAACCTGAACCAATCCATCGTCTGTTCCTGCCCATAATAAATTTTCCTTAACGGGCGACTCTGCAAGCGATACAATTAATCCGAATAAAGATGTACTTACATCTTTTGCTATTGCTTCGTAAGCCCAGTACTTTCCCATAACAGGAAATGAATTGCGGTCGGTTTGCGTTGAAAGATCGTCGCTAATTATTTTCCAACTGTCGCCTCTATCGTCGCTTCTGAATACACGCTCGGCAGCACAATACAATCTTGTTGGAGAGTGGGGACTGATAAACAAAGGAGTATCCCAGTACCATTTAAAAGTATTTTCGCCTTTGCCGGGTTCAGGACGAATGCTAATAGATTCACCGCTTTTTTTATCGAAACGAACCATTCCGCCATATTGAGATTCAGCATAAATTATATCTGGATTAGTAGGATCGATAGCAGTCCAGAAGCCATCGCCGCCGTTAGTAACAATCCAGTCATCGTTTACAATTCCATCTACTTTAATTG
>DYHC01000305.1 GCA_020724325.1 Melioribacter roseus | reverse complement strand
TTTTAGAGATGCCCTAAATTATATTTTTTGATTTTAGCAATAAGATTTACTCGGGAGATCCCAAGAATTTCTGCTGCTTTTGTTTTATTGTTGTTTGTAAACTCAAGTACCTTGCTTATATGATCTTTTTCAATATCATTAAGTGAACGAGGCATAAAATCTTCATCGAGCTGACAGATTGCATTATTATTTTCCAGGAAATAACCGGGAAGGGATTTTTTTCTAAGCTCATTGGCAGATTCAACAATAATAGCACTGTTAATTATATTCATTAGTTCTCTAACATTTCCGGGGAAGGAATATGTTTTAAGGCAGTTCATAACACTATCGGTTATTTTAATAATATGTTTTCTGTACTTCCCGCAGAATTTTCTGAGGAAATAATTGGATAGAAATGCAATATCTCCTTTTCGCTCTCTTAGAGGAGGCAGATTGATTGAATTGATGTTTAATCGGAAAAATAAATCTTTGCGGAAATTTCCCTTCTTAATCTCTTCGAACAGATTTTTATTTGTTGCAGCAATAATCCTTACATCTACTTTAATATTTCTTGTTGAACCGAGTCTATAAAATTCTTCTTCCTGAAGGACCCTAAGAAGTTTAACTTGAATAGGAAGTGTCAGTTCACCAATTTCATCGAGGAAAAGAGTTCCGCCGTTTGCTTCTTCAAGAAATCCAGTTTTATCATGCGATGCACCTGTGAACGCTCCTTTTTCATAGCCAAAGAACTCGGATGAAAACAATTCCTGTGCAAATGCACCGGCATTTACTGCCACAAATTTTTTATCTCTCCTGCTGCTTATTTTATGGATCGCTTCTGCAATCAGTTCCTTGCCAGAGCCGCTTTCTCCCCAAATTAAAACCGAATTATCTGTCTGAGCAAATTTTTCTACTATGTGAAAAATCTTAATCATCTTTTCATCATTGGTTATAATATTGCTAAATGCCTCTTTGAATTTTAATCCATCTAAAGATAGGTGATGAGCAGGGTCCATTTCTTTTTTGTGCAATTCAATTTCGAGCAGCGCCGAATCAATCGCTTTGAATAATACTTCTTCGTCTATCGGCTTAAGCATGTAATCATACGTCCCAAGTTTCATGGCAGAAATTGCAAGATCAATATCCTCTACACCTGTTAGGACAACTGTCTTAATAGGTATTTTATTACTTACAATATGTTTTAGAATATCAAGACCTGTAACTTGCGGCATATCCATGTCAAGTATTAACAGATCAAAATTACCATTATTAATTACTTCGCAAGCTTTAGTACTATCCTGAAGAGTTTCTACTTTATATTTTTTTTTCTGAAGCAGAATTATTCTAAGGAAATTTAGAACTGCCTGGTTATCATCAACTACAAGAATCTTTGCCATATTAACTCTTAACAGGTATATGAATTGTGAATGTAGTTCCGGAACCAAGTTTAGATTCAACTTCAATTCTTCCGCCAAGTTCCTTAATTATACCATACGAAATTGAAAGCCCAAGTCCTGTTCCGCCTTTATCTCGTTTAGTAGTGAAGAAGGGGTCAAAAATATTTTTGATTACTGCTTCGCTCATTCCTATACCGTTGTCAATTATCTTTAGTAATATTTCATTTGTCGTTTTGTTAAAATCAGTAATTACTTTAACAATTCCCTTCCCGGGCTCAGTAGCTTCTGCAGCATTCATAGTCATGTTAAGCAGGACCTGTTCAATTTTATTCACACTTCCTTTAAATGTAGGCAGGTATGAACATAATTCTATTTGAAGCTCGGTGTATTTTTTTATCTGTTTTTGAGTAAGTGTAAGATTGTTTTTGATGATGTAATTTAAGTCGACTTCTTCTACAAGAGAACCATCATCTTTTTTAGCAAAGTTTCGAAGATCGGCAACAATTTTTTTTGTTCTGTTTGCACCGTTTATCATATCGGTAATAAGTATAGAAATATTTTCTTTGAACGTTTTGTAATCGAGGCGTGCAATATTAAGATTATTGTTTTTATAGAAGTGGTTATCGAGAATTGGAAAAATATCTTCGAATGCTTCCTGAACAATTTTTAGATTACCAAGAATGAATGTATTCGGGTTATTTATTTCGTGGGCAACTCCGGCAACCAGTTTGCCAAGAGATGCAAGTTTATAAGATTGGATTAGCTGGGCTTCAAGGTATTTCTGACTTGTAATATCGCGGCATACTTCAAGAACTCTTTCGGTTCTGCCGTCACTTCCGGCAATAGGATAAGCGCGCAGCATATAATAACGTCCCGAATCTTCTACATCCTTAAATGTGTTATTACCGTTAATGAATGATTCTACCGCCGGACATTCACAGCACTGCGACTGACGGTTAAAAATTTTGCTGTAGCATTTACCTGATTCTCCAACCTCATCCTTGTTGGACATAACGATATTGTAATCTGAATCTATAACATAGATTTTATCGGTAATAGCTTTGAAGAATGTATTCAAGTTTTCTCTTTTCTGATGACATTCCTCGGTTAGTTTCATCAGCACATCATTCTTAGCAGTTAGAATTTTCTGCTGCTTTTCCAAATAATGTTTTCGTTCTTCTTTTTCAATTAAGGTCGAAATCTTGCCGGCAATTTCATTTAGCAGCTTCTGTTCTTCAACTAAAAATCCGATTTTTTTTTTAGTAAAGACACAGACCTTCCCTTTATTTTCGTTGCCAACATTAATTTCGGAACATAGCTGGTCGTGTGTTTCTGTAGAAGGCAAACATCGGCTTCCATATTTATTATTGCCAATCTCAATCATTACAAATGTTTCTTCCGGATCTTGAAAGGCAAGTCTCGTAATTTCCGTACAGTTTTCAAAAACTTCTTTAATTTTATCGAACTTATCTAATGTATTAGTAATTTCATAAAGACATGTTAATTCTTTAACTCGTTCTTTAAGCTGGTGCTCAATATTAATAATCCATTTAAAATGTTCTTCAAAACCAATAATAAAAATATCGTCATTATCAGATGGAACAATAATTATTTTATTATCAGTCTCTGGAATTGATACAAATGCTGGTTGATTACTACTTTTTGCTTTTTTTACCTGGACATAGAATTCAGCTGCAAAATTAGAAATACTTGAAGATAGACAGGAAAAGTTAATACCATAGCAGGTAAGTGATTTATTAAACAACTCACCGTTGTAAAGAAGAGTGTAATTGGAGTCAATAATAGCAATATTATCACACAGCTCTTTTATAAACCTATAGCCGCTTAAGCCCAACATAAACAATACTAAACTAACCTACTTTTAACATTGCTAAAATAGTAATTCTCCTGATAATGAATAACAGGTTTAACCGGATCGAATGTTGAAAGATCAATATTCGTTTCGGCAAAATTTATTACTTTTTCATTATAACCGTTATTAAAAAAATCGCCAAGCCAGGATTTGCTTAAATCTAAGTGCTTATAA
>DYHC01000304.1 GCA_020724325.1 Melioribacter roseus | reverse complement strand
TTATGCAGGAAAGAGAACGCTACCTGGGATTATTCGAAAACTCAGCAGATGGCATTTTATTGATGACGGAAATTTTTGAGGACTGCAATAATGCGGCATTAGAAATTTTTGGATATGAGAAAAATGAAATTATAGGACATCATCCGGCAGAGTTTTCACCGGAGTATCAACCTGACGGGCAAAATTCAACAGCTAAAGCAAACGAGAAAATAAGACTTGCTCTTTCTGGAGAATCTCAAAAATTTTATTGGCAGCATAAAAGAAAAAACGGCGAACTGGTTGATGTAGAGGTTACTCTGAACGCATTTACTTTACAGGGGAAAAAATTGCTTCATGCAACATTAAGAGATATGACGGAAAAATTATACTCAGACCGACTTCAAAATGTAATGTACAAAATATCTGAAGCCGCACAAACTTCGGAGGATATTAACAAACTATATAAAAATTTGCATGAGATTGTAAGCGAGCTGATTCCTGTTAAGAATTTTTATATTGCTTTATATGACGAGAAAGAGGATCTCTTAACATTTCCATATTTTGTGGATGAATATGATCCGCCGCAGCCACCAAAAAAATTAGGACGCGGTATGACCGAGTATATTATTCGTTTAGGCGAGGCGGCTCTTATAGATGCTAAGAAGGATCTAGAATTAAGAGAAAAGGGCGAAGTTGAATTGATTGGCGCTCCTCAGGCAATTTGGCTTGGTGTTCCACTTAAGCTAAACGGAAAAGTTATTGGTGTTATGGTGGTTCAGGATTATGAGAATGAGCATGCCTACGGTGAAAGGGAAAAACAATTATTGATCTTTGTATCCGAGCAGATTACACAGGCAATTATTAGAAAACAAAATACCGAAGCAATTAAGAAATACGCCGGCGAATTAAACCAGCTGAATGCTACTAAAGATAAATTCTTCTCTATTATTGCACACGACCTTAAAAATCCTTTTATAACTATACTCGGCTTTTCAGAACTTCTGTTAAGTGACTATACTGACTTATCTGACGAAGAAAAAATTTATTACATATCTGAAATGCATAAATCTGCTCAAATCTCTCATCTTCTGCTTCAAAACTTGCTGCAATGGTCCCGCACCCAAACCGGAAAGATAGAATTCAATCCTCAAAAATTATCGCTCTTTAAGTCAATCGTTCATAATATCGACTTGCTTAATGCAAGCGCTCAAAGAAAACAGATCCACTTGATTAATAAAGTAGATGAATCAGTTTGTGCAAATGCAGACGAGGATATGCTGAATACAATTCTAAGAAACCTTCTTACCAATGCCATTAAATTTACTAGTAAGGAAGGGTCTGTTACCATATCGTGCAGCACTTCCAGCAATATGGTTGAAATTAGAATTAATGATACGGGAGTAGGAATGGACGATACAACAAAAAAGAAATTATTCCAACTTGATGATACAGTAAGTAAAACCGGAACAGATAATGAATCCGGAACCGGACTTGGACTTCTTCTTTGTAAAGAGTTTGTAGAAAAACATGGTGGAAAGATACGTGTTGAAAGTGAACCCGGTAAAGGTTCTAGTTTTATTTTTACACTTCCTGCTTATGTATAACAAACTTTTTTACATGGATAAAATACGATGCAAAAAGAATTTATAACTTATAAACATCCTCTCGAACTAACAGAAGAACAGATGCTGAACAGGTCTGTTGAATTTTCGGATCTAATGAAGCGTAGACGAACTGTTAGAACTTTCTCTTCCAAAGAGGTATCTGTTGAGATTATTAAAAACTGTATAAATGCGGCAGCATCTTCTCCCAGCGGTGCAAACCGTCAGCCGTGGCATTTTGTAGTTGTTTCAGATCCAATTCTCAAGAAAAAAATACGTATTGCTGCAGAAGCAGAAGAAGAAGAATTTTACAACAACAAAGCACCAATTGAATGGCTTGATGCTCTTTTACCATTAGGAACCAATAAGCATAAACCGTTTCTAGAAACCGCTCCGTATCTTATCGTAATGTTCGAAAAAAAATATGAAGAAGATTCTTACGGGAAAATTGTTAAAAATTATTATACAAAAGAATCGGTCGGGATTGCTGCCGGAATCCTAATTACCGCACTGCACAATGCCGGTCTATCTACTCTTACACATACTCCTGCTCCAATGAATTTTCTCAATGCAATTCTTGACAGACCTAAGAATGAAAAACCTTTTTTAATTCTTGTAACAGGATATTCAGAAGTAAATTGTTCTGTTCCGAAGATTAACAGAAAAAATCTGGATGAGATTTCAACTTTCAGATAACAGTTTTTTCCGGAATTGAAAATGATGCAGAATTATTTTAGTTAGAAGTTAATTCAGAAAGAAAAACAGCAGACGCGCTGGCAACATTTAATGACTCGGCTTTTCCTTTTCTTGGTATAGTTAAAATATTGTCCGCCAGGTTTAGCAGTTCTTGCGAAGGTCCGTGAGCCTCGCTCGAAAATACAATAATTGATTTTCCGCTGTAAGAAAAGTTATAAATGTTTTCTCCTTTTAGATCTGCGACAAAAATTTTGAAACCGGTTTGTTTAAGCTGCTTCAGTTCCAGAAAGATGTTTTCATAATCAACAACACATAAATGAAAAACCGAACCGGCAGAAGCTCTAATAGTTTTTGGATTGTAAATCTCAGCACAATCCGTTGTAGTGATTATATAATTTACTCCGAACCAGTCGCAGTTTCTTATTATTGTTCCCATATTACCGGGGTCTGCAATTGATTCAAGCGCTACAATTAATTTTTCTTTGTTGATGTTATGAATCTTGTGCTTAGGAATTTCAAAAACGCCAATTAATCCCTGAGGGGTTTGAGTATCCGAAATTCGTTCCAGATCATTATGACTTATTAATTCAATATTAACTTCGCTAAGGAATCTATGTCTAAAAAGCGAGGGGTTGCTTTCTCTAAAAGAATTTGTAGTTAAGATTACTTCGCAACGTAATTTTGAATGGAGAGCTTCTAAAATTAATTTTTGCCCTTCCGCCAAAAATTTTTGTTCTAGTACTCTGAATTTTTTTAGATTAAGTCCGGCATAATATTTAAGCTGATTCTTAGAAAGCATACAAATCCGGATTTTTTCCTTTATAAGTTACAAAAGTTTGCATCGAATATTAATTTATTTTAGATTTGTGCCTCAAATTTTGAAACGCTGGCGTAGCTCAGCTGGTAGAGCAGCTGATTTGTAATCAGCCGGTCGGCGGTTCAAATCCGTCCGCCAGCTCAAAAAAAGCCTCAAAACAATCTGTTTTGGGGCTTTTTTGTTTCCCAAAAGGTTTGTCAATTTTTACGGCATAATTGACGATATTAAAACCATAGGAACGATGAATTTAGAATTCTGAATTAACTATGAGTAATTTCCGAAAAATATCGCTTGTCATTTCTCATCCCGCTTTGCGGGATTCGAAATAACATTTC
>DYHC01000303.1 GCA_020724325.1 Melioribacter roseus | reverse complement strand
AAGTTTAAAGTAGTAGTTGTTTTACCTGTTCCTCCTTTTTGATTAACTATCGATATCACCTTCATATTCCCTGTTTAAAAATATCTTCATTATGAAATGAGTCTTGCCCCGTGATTCCGACGCAGTCGGAATTTTACGGGGTTCCTCCCTTTTGATTGACAATGGATATCACCTTCATATTAACATTCTAATATTTAATCATTTTAACATCTAAACAAAATTTGACAAGAATATTTTCAATGATAAAATAAAATATAATGCCGAAGTGGCGGAACTGCTAGACCCCGCAAAATTTTTGCTTCGCTCAAAAATAGCGGGACAGGCGCGCACTTTAACCGGGCATGTGGCGGAATGGAATACGCGTGCGACTCCCGCCCACCTTGTTTCGCTATTAATTTATAACTAAGTTCGCTGGAGTGGCGGAATTGGCAGACGCGCACGACTCAAAATCGTGTGGCTTTACAGCCATGAGGGTTCAACTCCCTCCTCCAGCATTTGGCTAGATTTTACGACAACTAATTAAATAATCAAGGCGAAGCGGGCGTGGCAAAATCGCATGGGGTTTATCCTCGTGTGGGTTCAACTCCCACCATGCCCACCAAATTTTGCGGGAGCATGCCTGTCCGCCGTAGTGGAACGAAGGCGGAACTCAAAATCGTGTAAGATCCGGCCCGTGTGGGTTCGAGTCCCACCCGCGGCATAATTTTCGGCGGATGAGCGCAAGCCTGTGAGGGTTGGACTCTCTCCTTCGGCATTTAACATCTTTGACAAATTAAAAAAATTAACTAAAATAAAAAAATAGAATTGATAGATAAAAAATTATACCCGACAAAAATATAGAAGATCATAGAAGAGTTGATGCTCTCGCTAAACTTTGGAGGAAATTACTATAATTCTATATTGAAGAAGATAAAAACAGGAAGTTCTCAACAATGCCAGATTTTATGTGCGAATTGTAATGCGATTAAAAAAATCGAAAGTGAAGAACAAAAAATAAAAAATATTTTTAAGCGGGGTAGAGAAGTGGCATCTCGCCAGGCCCATAACCTGGAGGTCGCAGGTTCGAATCCTGCCCCCGCAATATGGCAGGGTAGCTCAGCGGTAGAGCACACGCTTCATAAGCGTGCTGTCACGGGTTCGATTCCCGTCCCTGCTATTTTTTTATTTACAAAAAAGAGTGCTATTTAGAGCACTCTTTTACCGCTCCGGACTTGACCTAATTATCCCAATTTTGTCAATACTTCGGCTCCGTTTTTTGTTACCAGAACCGTATCTTCAAAATGAGCAGATAAACTGCCATCAGCTGTGACAATTGTCCAATCATCAGATAAAGTTTTTATTTTATAATCACCGGCATTAACCATCGGCTCAATGGCCAAAACCATGCCTTCTTTTAAAACCTGACCAGTGCCTGATTTACCAAAATTAAAAATGGCTGGATCCTCATGAAGTTTTTTACCAATACCATGACCAGTTAAATCACGAACAACAGAAAAATTATTTTGTTCTATATATTCTTGAATAGTAGCGGAAATATCTCCCAAATAGATACCCGGTTTAATTTTTTGGATCGCTTTCTCAAGCGCTTGGTTTGTTATGGTAATCAATTTTTTGGCTTTATCGGATATTGAACCAACACCTAAAGTAACTGCTTTATCAAGAAAATAATCCTGATATTTAATACCCATATCCAGACCAACAATATCGCCCTCTTGAATAATTTTTTCTCTTACTGGCAAACCATGAACAACCTCGGTATTTACTGAAACACAAATAGCAGCCGGGAAGCCTTGCTTTTTAATTTTTCTTAAGCCGTCAGGAATATAACCTTTGAAAGCCGGCACGACCTGATATTGATCCGCTAATTCTTCGGCTAATTTATTTAAGGCGAAAGCAGAAACGCCAGACCGAATCGCCTGGCTTAGTTCTTCAAAAATTAAGGCTAAAATCTTTCCACCTTTTCGCATTTTGTTTATTTCTTCTGGAGTTTTGATAATTATCATAATTTCTCGAATTAATAACAAATTCCAAACGAATAATTCTCAAATTTTATTCGATAATCATTTGAGAAAGCGTTTCTGTGAAAGCCATAGTAATTCTCGCATATTTTGTTTACAAAAATAAGCTCATTTTTTTTAATTTTGCTTAAAACTCATTTTTAGTTAGGAAAATTCTGTCAGCATTATCTTCATTTTTCCTTTTTTCTCTTGTGGTGTAAACCGGAGGTTCTGTTAAATTAAAAGCCTTCTTTAAATAATTCTTTAAATAACCCTCCTGTTCCGGAGGAGCCTGTAAGTGTAATTAAAATTTTGGGCATATTAATTCAGACTTGGAAGGATTATCAAATATAAAATCTAAAACCAAAGAGGCGTATTCTCCTGTTCCTAAATAGAACTCCAGAATAATATCTTTTCTTCTAATTCGGAAATTAAAATTTTTAGGAAAAAATAATACATTCCTTTTGTGACCATCAACCCAAAATTCTTCGTAAGGAGTTTTAAAATCTGATAATTTTATTCTCTCTCTCTTTAAAATTGGTGAATAAATTAAAAGGTTAATTCTGTTGAATTTTGTGTTACTACCTATTTTTTTCCAATTTTACATTCTTTACTTTTGTATCTTTATTTTTTTTAAGATATTTTGATAAAGCTAAATTAAAAAGGTAACTGCTTAAGCTATTAATAAAAAAATTAGAAAGCTTCATATTCCTTATTGCTTGCAACCCTCCCTCTTTCATTAAATCGACTATTAGTTGTTTCTCATCTGTAAGTTCATCGTAACCCTGAATAATTTTGTAGCATTTTGGTAAATCTCTCAAATTTCTCTTAATTTTATTTCTAACCATTCTAATCTTTTCTGATTCATTTTCGTTAGTATCTGTTAAAAACTTCCGGATAAACTCTTTATGTTTTCTTTTTAAAATTAACTTTCCTAAAATATGGTTGTTTTGTCTTATTCCAAAACGCTGTAGCCAATAAAAGTTGGGCAGTCCTTGCTCAATCTTTTTTTTAAAATCTTGAAGCAAAATTTTACATCTCCTCGGAGACTCTGAAATGTTTCTGGCTCTAATTATAAAATGATTTCCTTTATGTCCTCTTACTCTTAATTTTTTATTAGAATCCTGAAAATCTTTTAAGAAAAATTTATTAAACTTTGCGTATTTCAGTTTTCCTTTGTTCAAAATACAAATTCTCTGAGCAGTTTTGCCAAAAGTATCCTTTAATCCACAATAACTAATATCTTTTAAGGAAAGATTGTTCTTTTCGGCAACAATCTGACAAGCATCGAAGGTGCTGATATTTTCTTTAACTAAAGTAGCATAAATATATTTTTTAAGAAGATGAAGCTGTTTTTCTAGTTTTTCTTTCTTAATACTACAGCGATATTTTGAGAGGAATTCTTCAACTATAAAATCATCTGATTTTTGATACAAGATCGCTTTTATT
>DYHC01000302.1 GCA_020724325.1 Melioribacter roseus | reverse complement strand
TCCGCCTCTGTCTTTCCAATTTCTTCATCAGGAATTCTTTGGAAAGAAAGACTTAATAGATTTATAAGGTAATCTCGTTTGTATTTATATTCTGCTCTTTCCACATTAAAATATGTTGAAAGTGAATTAAGATAAGTGAACTGCGGCAGTTCAATATCAAAACTTAATTTGGCGCCGTATAAAGTAGAGTTATATTCGTTTCTTCTTTTTTGAAGAGTAAAGTAAGTTTCTATTTTTGTGTTGATTGGTCTCCCGAAAAGAAACGGCTGTTCTACGCTCAATCTAGAATCGGTATATCCGAAAACTGTTGAATCATTAAGAGCTGGCTGCCTAATGAATTCTGAAATGTTTTGAGCAGCAGCAGATGTGCTTATTGTTAATTTTCTTGCATCACCTAAAAAATTCTTTTTTACAAAGCTTAGCCCAAGTCCAAGATTAAAAGTATTGTCTTCATTATTAATAATTATCTCTGGAGAAAGTTCATGAAGCATTCCTATGTCTGCGCTTAAATTGAGCGGTACCTTATTGCCAATAGTATCTGAAATAATTGCGTTAATAATTGCAGAATTGAATAATTCCGTTCTATATAATCTTACTTGTCCACGTTGAATATTATAATGGCTATAATACGTACCGGGATTTATTCCAACAATGTCTTTTAGTAATTGATCTTCAACATCATCCATTCCTACACCGGTTTTAGCAATTAGAATTTCGCTAATTATGTATCTCTTACCCGGAATAAAATTTATTTTAACATCGGCACGATTTAACAACGTATCTACAATCAATGTTGGCTGATCGTATGAAGCAAGCATAAACCCGTGATCGCGCAAATACTGAAGTGTATAAGTCTTGCGGTCTTCTAGTATCGCATCTGAGTAAACCATGCTTGTATCAACCCGGACATAATCGTTTATTACTTCCTGAAATTCAACCGGAATATTGTTCTCCAAACCAGTTATTACAAAAGAATTGAATCTTACAGGTGTAGATTCATAAACAATATATTGAAGAACGGCACCCTCTCTATCTATTTTATATTCATATCCAACTTTTATCTTAAAAAATCCTCTTGTTAGATAAAGCGATTTTATTGCATGAAGATCCATAGGAATTAGAAGTGAATCAAAATAAACAGGAGGATTACCAAAACTTGAAAAGCTGTTCAAAAACTGGGAAAATTTGCCTGGAGATTCCTTTGATAGTATTACCGAACTCAATTCTGAGCTTGAAATCGAATTATTGCCAATGAACTCGATTGACTTCAGTTCAATCTGAGGAGCCAATTGAGCGTATAAACAACTAAACGTAAAAAGTATTGACAAAAATAATCTTCTCAAATTCAACTCTTATTATTCAATAAGTTATTTTTACACGAGTACCAGTTTGTACAATTGAAGATAGTTCATCAATGTTCTTATTACTAATAGCAATTGAACCGTTTGTCCAGTTGAAAATAAAAGGCAGATTCCGGAAAATAAGATCATAATCACCAATTCCATGTATTCCAATATTGGCACCCAACTTTGTAGATTTAGGCGGACATTCTCTTTTCTTTTCAGAATCAGAAATAGATTCAAATTCAACTTGATTAATGTAACCTCTTTTTAATGCTTCGGCAGCATCTTTTTCATTAGGATAGTTAAGCTGCAAAAATTTTCTATACTTATGATTAGTATCAATTGCACATATTTGGTATTCTCCAATTGGAGTTACATGATCATCCGCCGAAGTTTTTATTGTGCTTGGATTTTTACCAAATACGGTTTTATAGGATTTAATCAAAATATTTCCTGAATAAATCTCTAATCGGTAGCTGCTTCTGTCAACTATTATTCTAAGATTATCAATTTTAGATAAATTCTTATCTTGCAGCGCATCTTCTAAAGAAACTTCTCCCAAATTTAGAATCAATCCGTAAAGAATAAGTCCCATAAAGAATATAATTACGCTTGCACTTATATATAAAATATTCTTTAGCACAATACAATCTTAATGTTACAAAAAGTTATTTATTAAAAAATAGATAAGAAGCCGTCTCAGTAATAATTTTTTAAAGATATCTGTATAAATCCGTTTGATCCAGAGATTGTCCTCCGTTTTCTAACGGATTTATCCGCCGTTTTCTAGCGGATTTATCCTCCATTTGCTGGCGGATTTATCCTCCATTTGCTGGCGGATTTATCCTCCATTTGCTGGCGGATTTATCCGCCGTCTTTTTGGCGGAGTATCCGTGTACAATACTTCAGAAATTACATCTAAGACAGCTACTTTAAAAATAGTTAGAGCAATACAACTTAGATTATTTCATGCCGTCTTCTGCTTCAACAATTGCAGTCATATTAAATATATCGCCAACTGTATCTCCACGTTGAATAACATGAACAGGTTTCTTCATTCCAGTAAGAATTGGTCCAATAACGGTTGCATCTGTTAATCTCTGGAATAACTTATAGGCAATATTTCCAGCTTCCAGATTAGGGAATATTAATACATTAGCACTTCCCTTAAGAGATGAAAACGGAAATTCTGATTCAAGCCGTTCAGGCACTACAGCAGTGTCAGCTTGCATTTCACCGTCAATCATTAGATCGGGGCGTTTTTCTTTTACTATCTTTACTGCCTTAGCAACCTTTTCTGACTGCGGATAAGGTGCACTGCCAAAGTTACTGAAAGAGAGCATTGCAATTTTAGGAACGATGTCGAATGATTTTACCGTCTCCGCAGTACTAATAGCAATTTCTGCAAGTTGTTCTGCCGTAGGATCGATGTTTACGGTTGTATCTGCAAAGAAGAATATTCTATTCTTTACAACAACAATATACATACCCGAAACAGTTGTTAATCCTTCCTTAACTCCAATACATTGGAGAGCCGGGCGAATAGTCTGCGGATAATGATACGTTAACCCGCCGATTAATGCATCGGCATCACCAAGCTTTAGCATCATTGATGCATAATAATTTGGCTCTTTCAGTAATGTTTTTGCGTCTCTAAGTGTAATTCCTTTACGCTGACGTAATTTGTAAAACTCCTGAGCATATTTTTCGCAATTAGGACATGTTTCAGGGTCCTTTATATCAAAATTTTTAATATCGTAGTCAAGCTCGGTAATTTTATTTTTAATTACTTCTTCATTACCTAATAAAATCGGTCGACCAATATTTGCGTCTTGAACAGAATTAGCAGCGCGAATAATTTTTTCTTCCACACCATCGGGATAAACAATTCTACGCGGACTCTTCTGAGCTTTATGAACCATAATCCTCATAATTTCGGTTGAGAATCCAAGTCGTTCCTGCAACTGATCTTTGTACAAATTCCAATCAGTAATAGGATTTTTTGCAACTCCGGTATCCATTGCAGCTTTAGCAACAGCAGGTGCAACATACCATAGAACTCTTGGGTCGAATGGTTTGGGAATAATGTATTCCGGTCCAAATGAAAATTCTATTCCGCC
>DYHC01000301.1 GCA_020724325.1 Melioribacter roseus | reverse complement strand
TTTCTGCTGCGATTCCGGCTTCATCAATAAGTTGAAATATCAAATTCTTGTTTTCAGATATCTTTTCGTCTTTTAGAGAACTGATGGCACCGATAATTGTAGTAATTGGTGTTTTCAATTCATGAGAAATTGAATCGAACAATGTTTTGTATAATTTTTCTGATTCAGCAATTATCATATTACTCTTGGTTAACTCTGTTAAGTACTCACGTTCTACAGCAGCGCTTATCTGAACAATAAAAGTATCGAGCAATGATTCAGATTCAGTATCAATGGAGCAACTTTCCGGAAAAAGCAAACCCGCCGCTCCATATTTTCTATTTTTTGTATATAATGGCAAGTAAGTAAATGGTGAAATAGAGGATACATTATGAGTAAATCTTCCAACTTTTTCGGAACTTAGAAAAGCAATTTGTGCAACGTTCTTCTCGGCTTCGTCAATACTAATTGTACTTGAGGGATGTATTGCAGAGTTTAAATTTTTCTCATTCTCAGAAAAGATAAAAACAACCTCTGCATGAAATGTTAACTTCAGATGTTCAATTGCACATGCAGTAACTTCATTGAGTGATTTAGAAGAAGAGAGATCCCGCGTTAAATTGTATAGAGCAGATGTTCTGCGCTCCTTCTGGTTTATTAAAACCTGTTGAGTACGGATTCTGGAAATCAGCAAACCGGAAACCGATGCAATGACGAAATACATGAAGAACATCATAGCATCTTCAACTTTGCCTATGCGGAATGTGTAATAAGGCGGGATAAAATAAAAATTCCAGATGAGAGCACTCATTACAGCAGCAAGAAAAATTGGTCCGGGCTTAAAATTTAATAACGGCAGCAGAGATACAATAAATAAAAATATAAGCGAAACAGACTGATAACCAATGTGCGGATGTATTATATAAAGCGCAAAACCGGAGATGGATATAATTAAACCGGAAAGAAAATATTTTGTTAACGGATTATTCCATATCTTTTTTGTTAAGGATTTATATGCAGGCAGCGATAGATACCGCGAATTATGTAATTCATGATTTTTTGTTATTGTTTTCATCAGACAATACCTTCGTAGTTATCAAAAATATATATTCATCTTTTCATCATGGTTAAATCTAATCAGCTGTTTCTTAAATTGCTGTAAATAAATTATTGCCGCATATAAAATATTTATAAACCTTTAATATGAGCGTAAAGAAAGTATAAAAAGTTGTTTAAGGAAGTAAAGATTATGTAAAGAATTGTAAATTAATTTGGAAATTATATTACAAACGACATTTTAGAGCACGTCATTTGTTGGGTACAATTGAAAAATGAAAAAAAGAATTACACCGGTTCAGCTTCTTTCTATTGGATATGTAATAATTACATTAATAGGAGCGCTCTTACTTTGTCTTCCGATTTCTTCGCAAGATAAAAGCGGCACGCCGTTTATTGATGCCTTGTTTACATCGGCTTCGGCTCTAAGTACAACGGGACTGGGTGTTGTTGATACAGGAACGCACTATTCAACATTCGGACAAATAATTATACTTATAATTATCCAGGTTGGCGGTTTGGGATATATGATTTTTGTTGCATTTGTTGCAATTGCAGCCGGCTACCGATTTTCCATTAATGGAAAACAACTATTTAATGAATCAATTGCCAGACCGGGCAGTTTAGAAATAAAAAAATTTGTTAAAGCTGTCGTAATTTTTACACTATCGTTCGAGTTTCTTGGAGCATCTGCGCTTACAATAGTCTTTCTTGATAAACAAAATTTGATTAGTGCAGCATATTCAGGAATCTTCCATTCTGTTTCTGCATTTTGCACTGCGGGGTTTTCATTATATGCAGATAGTTTTATGGCTTACTATCGAAGCATTACAGCAAATATTATTATTGCTATAATAACCATTTCGGGCGGCATCGGCTTTTTTGTTCTGTATGATCTATTTCAGTATTTTGTTAATGTATTAAAGCGAAAAAGACCGATCAAATTATCAGACCATACAAAGTTAGTACTCGCGGTAACCGTTCTTCTTATGTTTTCTGGAACAGTAATTCTTTTCTTTACAGAATCAAGCAATTGCAAGACTTTTTCTGTTTCGGAAAGGTTACTTACCGCCTCATTTCAAACAATATCTGCCTCTTCAACTACCGGTTTTAATTCTGTTGATATAGGAAGCATGAATATAATAAGCTTGCTAATACTTATTATTTTAATGTTTATTGGTGCTTCACCCGGAAGTACTGGCGGAGGAATAAAAACTTCAACTTTTGGTATTGTTGTTTTGTTTTTAAAGAAAGTTATTACCAACAGAGACGAAGTAACCGCTTTTAAACACTCAATAGGGGAATCGACCGTAAATAAAGCACTAACTATTACATTACTATCATTTTTTTATTTAATTACAATAATTAGTCTGCTTCTGGTTACCGGGAGCTATTCACTTCTACAGGTTGCATTTGAAACCGCTTCAGCTTTGGGCACGGTTGGACTTTCTATGGGAATTACTCCAGCTCTTTCAGACAGCGGTAAATTATTAATAATAATTACAATGATTGTAGGGCGCGTTGGACCGCTTGCAATTGGATATTCACTAATTGGAAAAATAAAACAAATTAAATATTCATTTCCGCAAGGAAATGTTATGACGGGTTAGGAGGTAAAATGAAACAGTTTGTTGTAATCGGCTTGGGGACATTCGGGTTTAATGTTGCCGTTGAACTTGCAAAACAGGGTTATCAGGTTCTTGCTATGGATTCGGATAAGGATATTGTTGAAGAGATAAAGAACCATGTTACCCAATCTGTTGTTGCAAATGCTATGGATAAAAAAACGATGGAGGAGCTTATAGATAAAAATTTTGACACAGCAATAATTGGGCTTGGCGAAAATTTTATGGAAGCTACCGTTATTTCCATTGTTCATCTTAAAACAATCGGTGTAAAACATATAATCGTTAAATCGATGAATGAGTTAAAGGGAGAGGTTTTTAGGTCTGTCGGCGCTACGGAAATAATTTACCCCGAAATAGAATCGGCAATGCGGCTGGCAAGACGGCTTTCGATCCCGGCGTTGATTGATCAAATTCCTTTAGCTCCAGAATATAGCATCGTCGAATTCGCTTTACCGGACAGCTTTATTGGCAAGACAATTAAAGAGCTTAACCTTAGACGGAAATACAATGTGACAATTATTGCTATAAAAAATATTCTTCAGGACGAAATGATTCTTGTACCAGAAGCTTCATACAAATTTTCTCCAGATACAGCGCTAATAATTTTGGGGAAACATAGCGATATTGATAAACTAAAAAAGTTCGTGTAACAATTACTGTCCAGAAAAATATGCTTTACTTTGCGTTCTATTTCGGTTTATTGCTTTTGTTAATTTTTTCTACTGCACAATTGATATAATCAAAAACTCTCATTTTTTTTCTTCTACTCTATTAGACTAAGAAAATTTTTTGATATGGAACTACTTTCGAATTATAT
>DYHC01000300.1 GCA_020724325.1 Melioribacter roseus | reverse complement strand
ACGCTATGGTTTGTTCTTTAATGAAACTCCAGGTACACTTGCAAATAGAGTATGGTCTACAAGCGAGAGTAATACTTCCGGTTATCTATTCTTGCCGCCAAGCGGAAAAAATGGTGCGGCAGAATGGTGGACAAACAAGTTTGGAAGCTATGGAGGTGTTGTAAATGGAACGTGGTTGATTCATACCGGTCAAAATAACTATCCGTTAAGTACCCAATTGCAGCTTCCTCAAAATGTAGTAGCTGGTGCCGGAAAATATGATTTTGCAATTTCAATTCAACCGAAATCTGGCGGCATGGAAATTAAACATTATCTAATCAAAACAGATAAATCATATTATTGGGCTGGAACTATTATAGATGGAAAATCTCCTCTGCCGGCAACTAAATTTAATTCGGTTAACTTTGCATTCTTCCCTAACAAAGCAACGGCTCTTAACTTCTATGATTTGAAAGTTGATCTTGGCAATCCAATTACTATACCACCAGTAGTATCCGTTGAAGATGTAGAAGGATTACCAACCGAGTATGTTCTCAATCAGAACTATCCAAATCCATTTAACCCGACTACAACAATTGAATTCGCACTGCCTAAGAGCGGAGAAGTTAGCCTTGTAGTTTACGACATTTTGGGCAGGGTTGTTAAAGAATTAGTATCCGGTATTTATGAAGCCGGGCATCATAAAGTAAACTTTAATGCAGCAAACTTTGCATCCGGAATTTACTTCTATAAATTGAAAGCCGGAGATTTTGTGAGTGTTAAAAAGTTAACACTGCTTAAGTAATCGGCTGTTTTATTACTATCATATAAATTTTATTTGATAGTAGTTTTACATTGATTAGAATATAACCAGTGTGATAAAAAAGTAAAATTAAATTAAAACAGCCCCGATATTATGGGGCTGTTTTTTTGCTCAATTAGAAAAAAATTAAAGATCATGAATAAAATAAAAATTTTTCTGAGTATTGTTTTTTCTCTTCTACTATTCAACTTATTGCTTGTAATACCTGCTAAAGCTCAAACAGGAGCAATTCAAACTAATGTTCCAGCGTTAAAAGATGTTTATAAAAATGATTTCCAAATCGGCTGTCTTTTATCTTATAGACATGTCGGCTTTCCAGATGATCCGCCCGTGCCCGGGCAGTCAGCAGTTATTTCATACTATGGTGGTCAACTGATCAAATTCCATATGAATAGTATGTCGCCGGGTAATAATATGAAGCCGCAATATACAGTTGATATTAATGCCAGTGCTGCGGCATATAATTCGGCTTCAGGAGCCGATAAAGAATTTGCTGATACAAATCCTGTTGTTAAATTCAACGGCGATCTTATAGCACAACTTAACTGGGCAAAGAGACAGGGTTTTACTTTTAGAGGGCACACTCTTGTCTGGCATAGTCAAACGCCCGGTACTGCTTTCTTTAGAACAGGATATTCTTCTACAGGGGCAAGATTAACCAAAGAAAAAATGACTGCGCGGCTGGAAAATTATATCAAAGAAGTAATCAGATTAATTCATGAAGGATGGCCCGGTTTACTTTCTGCAATGGATGTAGTTAATGAAGCTGTTAACGATAATGGAAACGACCGTACAACTGACAGCGAATGGTACCAAACCTTTGGCGATAATTCCTACATAATGAAAGCGTTTGAATTTACCAGAAAGTATTCTATTCAATACGGTGAGACACAGATTAAATTATATTATAACGATTATAATACGCATCTTGCCAACAAAGCTAATGGAATTGTAAGAATTTGCGCGCCTATCTTTCAAGCCGGTTTCTTAGATGGAATAGGAATGCAAGAACATAATTCCACCACTACTCCAACAGCATCTCAATGGATTGCTTCCTACAATAAATTTGAACCGATCTGTAGTGAAATGGCAGTTACAGAATTGGATGTTAGAACTTTCAGCTCCAATCCGTCTGCGCTTATTCTTTCTCAACAAGCAAATCAATATGCGCAACTCTTTAAATGTTTTGTAGAGCGAAGTTATTATTCCGGCAGAGGGAAAATAATAAACGTTTCTAAAGACGGGTTAAATGATCAATATACATTTGTTACTAATGAATCTACATCACTTTGGGATGCAAACAACCAGTGCAAGCCGGCATTTTATGCGGTCGTTGACGTTGGTATTTATTATAATAAACTTGATTCTTTGTTAAACTATGTTAAGTCCTTAACCGAAAGTGAATATACTTCACAATCGTGGGCTAATTATACTAACGCACTTAACTCTGCAAAGAATTCTTTTACGCAGAACTATTCTACATCTACTTCTGCGCATACTTCACTTAAAAATTCTTTTGTGGACTTGAATAAAGCAGTTACCGATTTGCAGAAACTATCAACCAATATAAATACTACAAATGAAATTCCTTCTGCCTTTTCACTTGAGCAAAATTATCCTAATCCGTTTAATCCAAGTACTGTTATTGAATATCAGATAGCTGCATACAGCCATGTTCATTTAATAGTCTATGACCTTCTTGGAAGAGAAGTTGCAGTTTTAGTGAATGAATACAAGCAGCCGGGGAAGTATAACGTAGAGTTCAGAGTGCAGAGTGCAGAGTTACCAAGCGGAGTTTATTTATATAATTTAAGAGCTGGAAATTTTTCTGAGACCAGGAAATTAATTCTACTAAAATAAATGAAGATATATATAAAAATGTGATTCTATAATTATCAAAGGATATTACTATGAAAAAGAATAACGCTGTTTTTTATTCGAGAAAGTTGATAAAAAATATTTTGTTACTAAAGTATCGGAATAGAATTATAATCGCTTTGCTTTTTTTCGTTTTAAGCATTTTTCAATCTGAAATACTTTCTCAACCCTTAGCAGAAGGTAAAGATAAATTTTTAGGTAGTTGTGTCCGTAATACTATCCGTGCAAATTTCTCAAAATATTTTAATCAGGTTACTCCTGAAAATTCCGGCAAGTGGGAAAGCGTTGAATATTCTAAAGATCAGTATAACTGGACGGCACTTGACATGGCTTACAATTATGCGGTCAATAATGGATTCAAGTATAAACATCATACATTAGTATGGGGACAGCAGCAGCCAAGCTGGATTAATTCATTATCCACTTCAGAACAACGTGCACAGATAGAAGAATGGTTTAAGCTGGTTGGCGAAAGATATCCTAAAATGAATCAAGTTGATGTTGTAAACGAACCAATTCATGCTCCACCAGACGGTTTAAGTGGAAGAGCTAATTACAAAGAAGCATTAGGAGGAAACGGCTCAACCGGATGGGATTGGATTATTACTTCTTTTCAATTAGCAAGAAAATATTTACCAGGCAGTGTAGAGCTTATATTAAATGAGTACAATATTTTACATAGTAATACAAATACTACTTTATACTTGCGAATTATTGATTCATTAAAAGTGCGCGGATTAATAGACGGCATTGGTGTTCAGGGTCATTATTTCGAGCTGCGAGGATACCAGCCTTCAGTTCTTCAAAGC
>DYHC01000299.1 GCA_020724325.1 Melioribacter roseus | reverse complement strand
CAAAGCAATTACCGGTTTTGGGATGCTTCTAATCTGTTTTTGAACATCAAGAATATTTAACCTTGGAACGCCATCTTTTCCAACATATCCTTTATTGCCGCTAATTGATTGATCGCCGCCGGAACAGAATGAATATTTACCATCTTTGGCAGGACCTTTACCGGTTAATAGTATAACGCCTATACTGCTGTCTTCCTTTGCATCGGCAAATGCGTCATAAAGTTCTTGTGTAGTTTCTGGACGGAATGCGTTTCTTCTTTCCGGACGGTTAATAGAAATTTTGGCAATGCCGTCCATTTTTTCGTAAATAATGTCTGCGTATTCTTTCGATCTTATCCAGTTGTACTTCATTGTCTACCTTTTAGCTAAAATAGAAGTTAAAAAATTGTTGACTAATTTAGTAAAAAGCTCCGGGTTTTCTAAATGTGTATTGTGTCCGCATTTCTTTATTACTTCGTGTTTTGAACCGGGAATTAACTGAGCCATCTGCGAATTAATCTTAGTATATTTTTCATCTAACTCGCCGCTTATTAAAAATACCGGAAAATTAAACTCTTTCAGCCTGTTCCAGAAATCGGGCATTAATCCGGTGCTAAAACCTGCAAGAATATTAGATAATCCTATAACACTATTTTCAATTCTTTGGTTCTTAAGTTTATCAAGATTAGCAATATCCTTAAGCGATTCAAAAAGAGGAATACTAAACCAGTAATTAAAAAATTTTTCTACTCCTTCTATTTTAATTTTTTCCGATAGAAGCAGATCGAACTCAACTCTTTCTTTTCGTTGATCAAAATTCTGAATACCGGCGGTACTGCTTTCAAATACAGCACCAAGAATATTCTTGCTATACTTAACACAGTAAGAAATAGCGGCTCTTCCGCCCATTGAGTACCCTACAAGTACAACATCTTTATAGCCAAGTTCAAGTATTATTCTGTTTAACTGGCATGTAATTGCTCCGGTTGTGTAAAAACGTGTATTACCGGGAGAGGATGTTTTGCCGTGTCCAATAAGATCTATTGCAATAGGAATATACTCTGAAAGGAGACTTTCAAAAATAAATTGCCAGTCCTCTGATTGACCTGTAAATCCATGTAAAAAGATGACGGGAATTTTATCTGATTTTAATTTTTTTTCGTCAACAAGCAGATGGAATTCAATATCGTCAATCTTTATAATCATTTATAAATTTTCCAACTTCTCTAGTTGAAATTTGCCAGAAGCGGGAACGATATTGAGAAGAGAGCTTTGCATCAGTTTTAATTTCGATTACATTTAATTTCCCATTCTTAATCGATTTTTGAAGAGCAGCATTAAAATCTTTACTCCTGTTTACAATATAATAAATACCGTTGAATGCTTTTACAATTTTATTGAAATCAAGCTTCACCGGCATTAAAAAATTAGTTCTAAAAATTTTCCCAAAACGGGCAATAGGCAGTGAATGAAAAATTCCTCCGCCGCTGTTGTTAATCAGAATAATCGTTAATGGGATATCGAAACTGATTGAATTATAAAGTCCATTAAGATCATGATAAAATGCTAAGTCGCCCGTTAAAAGAAAAGTAGGTTCTACAGAGCGGGCAGCAATTCCCAAAGCGGTAGAATTAATTCCGTCTATACCGCTTGCACCACGGTTTGTGAATAAGTTTATTTTTTTCTTCGAAAGCGGCGCAAAAAAATCAATATCACGTATAGGCAAACTGTTGGAAACCATTAAATTGCATTTGTAAGGCAGAAATTTTAGAAACTCATATATTACTTTGCTTTCGAAAGTATAATCCTTTGAAGCAATAAATTTGGCTTTAATTTTATTAACAAGTTGATTCAAGCGGATTATATTATCCGACCATTTACTTTCACCTTGCTTGCTGGATAATTTTGAGAGAACAAGACTGCAAAACTTTACAGGATCAATCTTAATAAATTGGTTAGCGGTTAGAGTTGGATCGTTTTTATCTCCAAAAGGATTTATTAATATTTTCACAGCACGGCTTCTCTTAACAAAATCGTGCATTTGATTTGACGTTGGTGCGCCTCCCAAAAGAAGTATAACCTCCGGATCAAATTTCTCTAAAAAAGATTTTGAGCGGATTAGAGTGTTAAAATTCTCAATTATATTTTTATGAGTGTGAGTTCCATGTCTAAACCCTGATGAACCGTCAGCAAATATTGGATACCCAGTTTTATCTGAAAAATCTACAAGCGTTTTTATGAATTCTATTCCGTAATTGTTATAACCAAGAACAATAATTCCATTTCTCTTTGTTTTAATTAACCGTGATGCTTTATTTAGTCCGGCTGGAGCTTCTTTTTCAGATTCATTAAAGGAAATACTTTTTGTTAGTGAAAAGATTTTTTTTACTAAATATTTGTCAACGTAATCTGTAATACTATCCGGTTCAAATGGTTTTTCGAACGGAAAGTTAAAATGAACCGGTCCGGGGTTTTCGTTTATAGCTATTGAAAGACCTTTCTTAACCGAATTCATATATTTTATATAGCCTTTATAGCTTACAACCGGAAGTCCCGTGTCGTAAAAAAATCTAATATGATTTTTAAAGATGTTATGCTGATTAATTGTCTGGTTAGCACCCCGATTTCTTAGATAAGGCGGTCGGTCTGCTGTACATACAATTAGTGGAATTCTCTGGTAGTAAGATTCAATAATTGCCGGATAGATTTCTGCTGCTGCGGTACCAGATGTAGTAACAACTACAGTAGGTGTGCCGGATTTTTTTGCTCTTCCCATGGCAAAAAAAGCCGAAGATCTTTCGTCTACAATTGGATATAGTTTGAATTTTTTATTTAATGCAAACGCCAGCGTAAGAGAAGTACTTCTTGAACCGGGAGAGATGCATACATTTTTTATCCCCGTTTCAATTAGCTGTTGAACAAATACATTACACCACAGGATATTACGATTAATTTGATGGCTCATGTTGAAATAAAGACAAAATAGATTTCAATTTCAATTCGGTTTCATAAAATTCTTTTTCGGGTATAGAGCCTTCTACAATTCCACATCCGGCATAAACCAATAATTTATTATAATTTATTAATGCGGATCTTATTGCTACCGTAAATTCTCCAAGCCCGTTATTGCTGTACCATCCTAACACACCGGTGAATAAACCTCTTTCAAAATTTTCAAGTTTATTAATTAATTCTAAAGCGCTTTCTTTTGGGTCTCCGCATACAGCCGGAGTTGGATGTAGTTTATTAATTATATTAAAAACAGAAATGTTCTGTATCAAGTCTGCTTTAATTGGAGTCCACAAATGTTGAATGTACTTAAGCTTCTTAATAGAAGGTTTACCAAACTGAATACCGGCTGCAAATTCTGAAATAATTTTTACAATATATTCAACAACGTTATTGTGTTCAGCAAGTTCTTTTTTGTCATTAAGCAGAAGATTGGATAATTGATTATCTGCAGAATCCGTTTCTCCACGTTTGGTTGTACCTGCCAAGGCTTCGGTTTCAAT
>DYHC01000298.1:2024-3509 GCA_020724325.1 Melioribacter roseus | reverse complement strand
TATTACTTTCTTTATAAGGTATGGAAAGTAAGAGAAGATTAAGAGTTATAAATACTTCTTGTTCTTACTCAGGAACTCAGCTCCTTTCTTTGGTTACAGTAGTTCTAATGACAAATCTGGGTTTAATTAATAAGCCAAATAGTATTTGCAAGCGCACTCGGTTTTGCAAAATGGATGGCAGCATTTCAACAAGCTGAACCGTCAGAAAGCTCCGGATAAGCAGCTAAGAAAGATTAATTCATTTTAGAGCGTTTAGAGAAGTAATTTAATAATGCTTTATCAAACGGCTGATTAGTACCAATAAGATTAAATTCAATTCCATAATTCAAGCAGCCGTTTTTCAATTTATTTATAAATTCATTCATAGATGATTGATAAGCACTTCTAATTTGGTAGGGCTGTGTTGTAAGTTCTTCTTTCGTTTCAAGGTCAACAAAAATAGCGTCTTTATCAAATCCAAAATTTCTTTCAACCGGGTCTAAAATCTGAAATACAATTACTTCATTTTTCTTGTAGCGTAACTGTTTCAATGCAGAAAGAATTGAACCCGGATTATCGAATAGATCGGAAATAATAATTGTTAATCCCCTTTTCTTAATCTTTTCTGCTGCATCATTTAGGCAGAGAGAAGTTGCTGTTTTGCCAAGAGCATTAATTTTAGTAAGGGAAGTGAGAAGCGTTTTCAAATAAACACGATTCGATTTGGGAGGCAGGTAAGAATGAATTTTATCACTGAAAATTGTGAGTCCAACTGCATCTTGTTGTTTAATCAACAAATAACAGAATGAAGCTGCAAGCGTAACTGCGTAATCAAGTTTTGTTACTGATGAAGCATATTTGAAATCCATGGATTTGCTAATGTCTAAAAAAATATTACAGATTAAATTTGTTTCTTCTTCATATTGTTTGATAAAAAATTTTTCCCTCTTTGCGTAAACTTTCCAGTCAATATTCTTTATAGGATCTCCCTGCATATAAGGACGGTGCTCGCTGAATTCAACACTAAAACCATGATACGGACTTTTGTGAAGTCCGACCATAAAACCTTCAACAATTGCACGGGCTTTGAACTCCAGAGATTTTATTCTGGAAATAACAAGCGGATCGAGGTAACTTCTAAAATCATTCGATTTAAGTGCCACTAATTTTTGCTTTCTATTTTCTTTTGTAAAATTTCTTCTGGACTTTTACCAATCGATTCCAATTCGAGCTTAACAGAACCGGCTAATTGGTTATCGGGATATTTCTTAAGAAACTCTTCATAAATTACTTTTGCCTCTTCTGTTTTGTTTAATTCATTTGCTAGTATAAATCCCGCCATCATCATAGCCGGTGCAGATTCATTAAAATCGGGATATCCTTCATAAAGTTTCTGATAATATTGAACGGCTTTATTAAGAGATTCTTCTTTAGTTGTATTAGGGAACAGTTCGGCATGATAGATTTTAGCGCATTCAAATAATGCCCTTGGAACAAATTCGCTGT
>DYHC01000298.1:0-2014 GCA_020724325.1 Melioribacter roseus | reverse complement strand
TCGCTGTTTGGAATTTCTTCAATCAATTTATTGAATCCGGCTACTGCTTCGTAATAATTTTTATCTGTTAAATTTTTCTGCGCTTTATCGAATAACTCTTTATCGTTTACAGAACTACAAAAATTGAATAATAATGCAAATGAAAAAATGATTGCAAGCTTTTTTTTCATTTTAATCCTCCGGTAAAATATTGGTGTGAAATATAATACCAAATAGTGTAGTAGGAAAGATGAATTATTTGAATGACCAGTTGATAATCTGCTGTGGAGTAAATTTGAAAGAATCACCTCTGCCAGAAGAGATTCTTCTACCAATCGATTCGATCTGAAGCTGAAGACATGCACGGCAATTTAACGGATTATCATTCATACATTTCTTATCGGGATAGATCTGGTATTGTTCTCTATAAGGACTTGGGGTAAAATCCGGCATTACAACATTAGCACCAACATTCAATCCTTTAATTCTACCTTCTTCATCAAGCGTAGCAAGAGCAGTTGTTGCCGGGATGTGAACATTTTTTAATACTATCCGCGCAACAGCCATTGTCTTTAGTGTAAGTTCTACATCTGCTGGTCTTTTTAATTTGTAAGGTGTATTAGGAGAAGGAATAAATGGTCCAATAGCCGCCATGTCAAGATCCAGTTCTTTGCAAAGCAAAATGTCATCTGCAATATCTTCTATTGTCTGCATCGGTAAACCGATCATATTTCCAGAACCGATCTGGTAGCCCAGAATTTTTAGAAACTTAAGATGCGCAATCCGGTCGCTCAATTTTTGTTTTTGATGATATGCCGCATATAGTTTTGGATTTGCAGTTTCATGTTTTAAGAGATAACGGTCGGCGCCCGCAATTTTCCATGTCCGGTATTCATCAAATCCCCTTTCGCCAAGACTTAAAGTAATTGCGGCGTTGGTCTTCTGCTTTATAGAATAGATAAGGTAAGCAATTAAATCTGTATCGAGCACATGATCTTCACCGGATTGAAGCACAATAGTATTAATTCCGAAATTAGTAATCAGACGCGCTGTTTCAATTATTTCTTCCGGAGTCATACGGTAACGGGTAATAGCAAAATTCTCATCGCGTAATCCGCAATAGAAACAGTTCTGGTCGCAGTAATTTGAGATTTCTATTATTCCTCTTAAATGTACTTCGTCACCGCAATATTGCTGCCGGATTTCATCAGCTCTCTTAAAAAGAGATTGGATTTCGCCAGGGTCATTTAAGCCGAGAAGAAAGATTATTTCATCTTTCGAAAGTTCTTCGCTATGTAATAACTGTTTAAGGTCCATTTATAATAAACAATTTCATAATAAGAATTAGAAGAAGACATCCCTTTCACCGTTATTAACACGGTTAAGCATTTTTTCTGTTTTTGTTTTTGCAGCTCCGTTCAATTTATTCAGCTCGTCATCAATAAATTTTTCGGCAACAGATTTAGTTTCTTCGGAAGAATAATCAATTAAATATTCTTTGAAGGTAGAAACGGCATTAGGAACACATAACTTTCCAATGTTACCCGACTTGGCAAGTTCCATAAACCTGTCGGCAGTTCTGGAGGACCTGTAACAAGCAGTGCAGAAACTTGGTAAATATCCAAGCAGACAGCAATCTTTAACCACTTCATCTAATGAACGGTGGTCACCTAACTGAAATTGTTCCATTTCATATTCTTCGAGGGATTCCCTGGATTCTTTGTAAGCACCGGGCGAAGTTCTGCTGCCGGCACTTATCTGCGAAATACCAAGTTCAAATAATTCTCTTCTAAGTTCCGGTCTTTCGCGGGTGGAAAGAATTATTCCAGTGTAAGGAACTGCAAGGCGGATAATTGCAACAAGTTTCTTAAAATCGTCATCGCTTACTGCAAAAGGCGGTTTGTTTGCAATTGGTGCGTTTAATGCCGGTTCTAATCTTGGGACGGATATTGTATGCGGTCCAATTCCAAAACGGTTATCCAAATTAAAAGTATGTGATAATAGAGCTAACGTTTCAAACTTATAATCCGTTAAT
>DYHC01000297.1 GCA_020724325.1 Melioribacter roseus | reverse complement strand
CTAAAAACAATTTCATCTTGATTATAGTCTTTAAGTTTTGAAGGAGCTTTCATATAAATTTTTTCGATAATTCTGAAGAAATAAACAGCATTAAGAAGACTACTGATTAAAATTACAGCAAGATATAACCATCTTGAATTTTCGATAGTGCCAAGAGCCAGATACCATTTGCTAAAAAACCCCGCAAGCGGTGGAATACCAACCATAGAAAGTGCAGCAATTGTAAATGCCATCATCGTCCAGGGATATTTCTTACGGTATGAGTTATCAAATAAAGTTATATCCGACATTCCGGTTTTAGTTCTAAGATTTCCGGCAACGAAAAAAAGAGTTGCTTTCATAAATGAATGATTCAATAAATGAAGAACAGCTCCAATGAAACCGAACTGATTTGCCAATCCAATTCCAAGTCCGATATAACCAATCTGTGCAATACTGCTGTATGCGAGCATCCGTTTTAATTCCTTTTGAGCAATAGCCATAACCGAACCAAAAATTATTCCGCCGCAAGAGAAAACAGCAATTAAATCTTCTACCGGTAATTCTTTAGCAAAATATTCAACTCCAAAGACAAAGAACAATAACCTCATCATTGCATAAGCGCCAACTTTTGTACCGAGCGGGGCAATCAAAGATGATGTTGATGTTGGCGCATAAGTATATGAATCTGGAAGCCAGCCGTGCATCGGGAAAATTGCCATCTTAACACCAATTGAAACAACAATTAAAATCAAGGAGACAAGAATTGTGGGGCTTTCTTTTATCATCGGTAAGATTCCGGGAAGATCAGTCATATTTAATGTACCGCTCATAAAATAGAGATATCCGATTCCGAGCAGATAAAATGATGCGCCAATGGTTCCAATAATCAAATATCTGAATGCTGCAAATGGTGCTTTCTTTTCACCGACCGAAATAAGAGCGTATCCGGCAAGTGATGCAATTTCTATAAATACATAAAGATTAAAAAGATCGCCGGTTATAATCATTCCGTTAAAACCTGTTAGTAACAGCATTACTACCGAATAATATGCAGTCTGTTTTCCTTCAAGTTCCTGCTCAACAGGTTTGTAAGAATGTGTAAGAACTACAAGCGCAATAAAATTAATTACAAGCGATACAAAAGATGAGAGAGGGTCGTAAACATACTCTATACCAATAGGAGGAGTCCATCCGCCAAAATTATATCTGATTGTTCCGTTATATAGTACATATATAAATCCATAAACCGAGAGCGATGCAGCAATTAGAGTTGAGGATATTGCCAGCGGATAAGAGAATTTCTTTTTCCAGACACTTAACAAAGGAATTAAAAGTGCGGAAGCGAGAAAGATCAAGGGCAATAATGCGGGCAGATTTCTTTCAATCATTTCATCCGCTCAATTAGTTCCTGTTCGTTCAATGTTTTATATCTGTTGTACAATTGAATAAGAATTGCAAAGGCAACTCCAACTGTTGCTACACCAACAACAATTGCAGTTAGCATTAATGCATGCGGTAAAGGATTTATATAATTTGCTGTATCGGCATTTGAAATAGAATCTGTTAGAATTGGTACGGTTGCATCTGCTTTAATAGCGCCGGAAATATAAAACAGAATTATAGATGCTTGGAATATTGTCATTCCAATCAACTTTTTTACGAGATTCTTTTTCATTATCATTCCGTATAATCCTATAATCAAGAGTAGAATGATAAACCAATAATCGTAGTGACCGGCAATAAAATCAAGCATCATCATCCTCAAGTAAATTATCATAAATTGCTACTAATATTGTCATAACTGCTAACCCTACACCAACTTCAACAAATAGAATTCCCATAAATCGAACATCGGCAGGAGCGAGCCAATCAATAGGTAAAAAGTGATGGTCAAGGAAATTTCCGCCTAATAACATTGCAATTAAACCAACACCAAAAAAGATCAATACACCTAGAGCGCCAAGCGGGATATCAAAAGATTTCTTAAACTGCATTTCGTAAACTTTTTCTTCCATAGCAATTCGTATCAGTAAAATCGAAGCAGCCAGCATAGTACCTCCTTGAAATCCTCCACCCGGACTATAATGCCCGTGGAAAATAACGTACAAACCAAATAACATTATATAAGGTGAAATAACCCGGCTAAGTAATAAGATTATTGGACTATCGCTGCTTTTTTTCAATTTTTCTTTCTCTATTTAATAAAAGGAAACAAACTATACCTGCTGTAAAGATTACTACTTCTTCGCCTAAAGTATCAAACCCTCTGTAATCGCAAAGAATTGCGGTAACAATATTAGGTGTATTAGCATCTTTATAAGCGTTCTGAATATAGTAAGAAGATGCAACCGGGGTACCGATCAAACTTGTATCTTGATTAACCAAAGCATCGGAATCGCCCCGATAGGGCAGACCGAGCGAGGCATATATTAACAGCAGCCCAACAGCAACAAGACTAAGGTAATTTATTGTTTTCAATCGTTACTCCTTCTTGATGTTTTATAAATCATTACAACAAACAGAACACCTGTAACGCCGGCGCCAACAACAGCTTCCGTAAAACCGACATCGATTGCGCCCATCGAAACAAACAACATAGCAAGCACATAACTAAATACGCTTAATGATACAACCGCAGTAAGCAAATCTTTAACATATAAAGAGACCAACGCTGCTATCACAAGAAAAACATATAGTACTAATTCTAACTCCCAATGCATTTATTTTATATCCTTCTCATCTTTTTTAAACCAAGGTTTTATTCCAAACTTAAATGCAGCTCTTGCAAGGGCATGAGAACCAACAGGATTTGCCAGGGCAACGAATATAAAAATTATCAAGAGTTTAAGACTGTTAAGTTCAATACCTTCGTTACAGATCATGCCGGCAACAATTAGCATTATTCCAAGTGTGTCACTTTTACTGGTAGCGTGAGAGCGGGTGTAAAAATCTGGTAGTCTTATTACGCCAACACTTCCAATAAGCATAAAAAATGCTCCGAACAATAGGAAAACAATTGTTAGTATCTCTTGAAAAATTATCATTCTTCTTTTGCCTTATCCGTAGAAAAATATTTTGCAACAATTAACGAACCAATAAAATTTAAGGTAGCATAAGCAAGAGCAATATCAATAAACATATCCAAACGCTGGAATAATAATCCGATAAGAAGAATAAGCACAACAGTTTTTGTACCAATGGCACTGGCACCTAATAACCTGTCGAATACGGTTGGACCTTTAATCACCCTGTAAAAAGGAATTATTATTATTATGGTTAAACTAATCGAAATGAAAATTAAGAAGGATTCCATATTTACAATTGTTCCTCAGAGGAAATAATTTCTTCGCTATAAACTACGTTTTCTTCTCTAATTCCATAAAGTTTAGCAACTTCTTCTGTAAGAGTATGATCAATATGTGCTTCGTCTTTTTCATTTGTTAATGAGTGAATTATAAATTCGTCTCCTTCAATTTGTATTGACACAGTTCCAGGTGTAAGAGTAATGGAATTTGCAAGCAAAACTTTAGCT
>DYHC01000296.1:1513-3517 GCA_020724325.1 Melioribacter roseus | reverse complement strand
TAATCATTACAAGATTCCGCATATGGGATGGAATTCTGTAAAATTAACAGGTAGTAATGCATTAATACGGGACCTGCCTGAAGAACCCCGCTTTTATTTTGTTCATTCCTACTATGTAAAAGTTGAAGATAAAAGTAATACGCTCTTAAAAACAATGTATGGTGGCATTGAGTTCGATTCTGCCATTGCGAAGGATAATATTTATGGAGTGCAATTCCACCCTGAAAAGAGTCATAGGTATGGCATGAAACTGCTGGAAAATTTTGCAAGAATCTGATGTTAAGAACCCGTGTCATACCCTGTTTACAGCTAATTGATCAAAGTCTTGTTAAGACGATAAAATTTAAAAAGTATAATTATATTGGTGATCCGATAAATACTGTAAGGATATTTAATGAGCTTGAGGTTGATGAACTCTGCTTCCTTGATATAAGGGCAACTATTGAAAAACGCGAGCCCAATTTAAGGTTACTGAAGGCGATCGCTGATGAATGTTTTATGCCTTTATCTTATGGAGGAGGATTAAAAGACTTTGACATGGCAAGTAAGATTTTTTCAATTGGTTTTGAAAAAGTGGTAATTAATTCATTTGCTATTGAGGATCCGGAATTCATTACCATTATCGCTGAACATTATGGTACTCAGGCTGTTATAGGCTCTATTGATATAAAAAAAACAGTGCTTGGAAAATATCAGGTTTATACAAAAGATGGCACAGAAAAAACAAAATTGAACCCAGTTGAATGGGCTATGGAATTAGAAGAAAGAGGTGCAGGTGAATTGCTGGTAACTTCTATGGATAAGGATGGCACCTGGGAGGGATTTGATATTGATATTACAAAGAAAATCTCCGAGGCTGTTTCAATTCCTGTCATAGCAAATGGAGGGGCTGGATCTGTTAGCCATATTGGTGAAGTGATAAAAAATGGAAGAGCTGATGCAGTAGCACTTGGAAGTATGGTGGTTTACCAAAAAAAAGGGATGGGGGTGTTGGTTAATTTCCCCAATAAAAATGAGTTAGAATTCATATTGAATGAGTAAGGTAAAAATTATACATCTTTTATGTCATCTTCCTTTATTCGCTCACAAGAATATGATGGCAGAGGAATATTTCGATGTTCCGGAAAAAGGAAAATATCACAAACTCGATTATCCACCTTATTGGGTTGGCTTTTTTGCACAGGATCATAATGCTTTTGCAGCAAAAGATTTCCTTGAACTTACGGATGAATTCGAAATTGAATGCTGGCGACCTTACGGCTATGGACTGAGAGAATCTCATGAAGAAAATGTTAATGGAATAAAACACAGAGTGTTTCCTGCTTATCAAAAAAAATATCCGCAAATTGGGAGTATAACCTGGTCAGATGAATTATACAATGCTCTTATAGATGAAATCAATAAAGACAAGATAATTCTCAATATAAGTGTTGGGCATGCGTGGTTTCACATAAAGCTAATGAGAAAAATCAAAAAATTAAAAGACAAATTCGGACTTGTGGCAATTCACCGAAGTGGGGGATTCCGGAGTATGAGCTATTCACAACTTCAATTCTGGAAGAAACTAATAAAATGGTATTATTTTTTAGAATCAAGAATTGACGCAGATTCATTAAAACAATGCGACAAATATCTGATCAGTGCTTTGCCTGAGTTAGAGTATATAAAGAAGAAAAAAAAAGATATTCCTGCTGAATTCTTTATGGAAGGTGTTGACTTTTCGAAATACCGGGTTCTAAATAAAGAAGAGAAAAGGAGGTTAAGAGAGGAACTTAGGCTACCACTTGAAAAGAAAATTCTTATTGCGTATGGGAATTGGAAATCGAATGATTATGGTTATCAGCATCTTCTTGAAGTGTTCAGAAGCATTAAAAAAACTGACGAAGGTAATGACCTTGAACTTGTAATGATAGGCGGATACAAAAACCAGGACCTATACCAGATTGGTGTTGAATCAGGAGCTATAATGATAGAAAAAGTCAGTAAGAGTACTTTTATAAATTA
>DYHC01000296.1:0-1503 GCA_020724325.1 Melioribacter roseus | reverse complement strand
GCATCCGATTTTTTTGTCCAGGCTGTTTTTTCATGGGGCTTTGTTCTATTTGGTGGTTTTGGTACTGCAATGATAGAGGCGTTAGCATGTGGGCTCCCAGTCATTTCAAATAATATTATACATTTTCCCGGTACTATTGAAGAAAGAAAGAAATTAGGGCTTGATATGCCTGATCAAGCATCTCTGCGAGCAAATATTATCCATATGAAAAATAATCTATCAGAATTTACGGAATGCAGAGAGACAGCAATTAAATATTATGATCTGAATGATACAAGTACGTACTTATTAAATTTGTACAGACAACTTTCTTTTAAATATTTCGGAGTTGATACATCATTACTGAATACAAAAGGGTTATAGTAATAATTCTTTCATATAATGGTAAGCATTTATTAGATGAAAGTATTTCAACTTATATGTCAAATGATTATACCAACTTTGAAGTTGTAGTTATTGACAATGGTTCTACTGATGGAACAAAAGAATGGGCAAAAGATACTTACCCTCAAGTCTATGTACATCGGACAGAAGAAAATCTAAAATACTCAGGAGGACTAAACTTCGGTATGGAATATGCTTTTACTCAGAAAAAAGCAGATTTCGTTCTCATTACTAACAATGATGTAAAAGCTGATACAAAGGTAATTTCGTCATTCATTGAAATTGCCGATAAACATAGTGATGCTGGATTTATTACAGGCAAGGTTTATTATTATGACCAGCCAAATATTTTTCAAACTGTTGGGAAAAAGTATGATCCGATTATGTGGAACGGTGGACATATCGGTAACAAAGAAGAAGACAATGGACAATATGAAGAGGTATGCGAGCGTGCCTGGTGCGATGATATTTACTGGCTGGTACGCAGAGAACTTTGGGAAAAAACAGGAGGCTACGATACTGAATTTGCATTTCAGGGTGAGGATTTTGACTGGCAGATAAGAGCAAAACAACTTGGTTATAAAATATATTACACGCCGAAAGCAAAATTATGGCATAAAGAAAGTATGACTATCGGTAAGTCATCTGCATTCAAGACTTACTATGATTCAAGAAATCCTCTGATTATACATATGAAATACCGAACTACAGAAGAATATAAAGTTTTTTCCCGTATAAGAGTGGGTTCGCAGATGAAAAGTTTTCCTAAAATGTTTCTGAAATTGAAGTTTGATTTATTATTTGCATCAATCCGAGGTATTGCCAGTGCAATTATTTGGGGAGTCAGGAATAAAAAATTAACAATTAAACATTTGATCTGAGATAATTATAAAAACTAAATTCTAAGAATATTTTGAACTTAAGCACATTTAAAAAACATTTATATAATCAATATCTCACAATGCAGTATGCTTCCGGTAGAGCTAAAAAGTATCATACCGGTGAAAAAAAATCTGCTTTCAGGATATTCAGCGAGCTTTATAAATGGCAATTCACAGAATCTGATTTCAATGCGATGTATTATGCAATGGGATTAAATGTTAAAGGTAACGAGCAAAA
>DYHC01000295.1 GCA_020724325.1 Melioribacter roseus | reverse complement strand
AAAGGAAATAGGAATTAAGATAATCTCTTGGCTGAAGTAAAATCCAAACCGGAGTTACAGACGCAACAAAAATGTATCCTATTAAAATAAATGTCCATACCTGGCTGCTTAATTGCAAAGGGAACAGATTTCCCAGGTAAATGCAGAAAAATAAAAGAGCAACACCAACTAAGGATGAAATCCATAACGAATATTTGTATTTGTATACAGTTAGTCCAAATGCAACTGCAAGCAGAATAAATAGAAGGGAAGATGTTCCGGAACTTGGAATACTCTCGAAAGTTTTAGCAACTATCAACATGAATACTGCAATAACAAGTATAAGCGTAGCCCAGGCAAACAATAGAAATAGTTTTTTTCCGTTACGACCTATGTAAGTATCTATAATTTGTCCAATTGATTTGCCTTTATGTCTGACAGATGCAACAATGGAAGTATAATCGTGCACACCGCCAATAAATGTAGCACCAATTAGAATCCAGACATAGACCGGAATCCAGCCGAAACTTGCTGCTATTATAGGACCAACAATTGGTCCGGCACCTGCAATAGAAGCAAAATGGTGCCCGACAAGAACGGGAGTTTTAGCCGGACAGTAATCAACGCCATCATACATTGTGTGCGAAGGTGTTTCTTTGGAATTGGATACATTTAATTTACGTGTAATGTAACCGCCGTAATACTTATAGGAGAATGAGAAGACTATCATAGCAAACAGGATAATTATTATTCCGCTCATTTTGAATCCTCTCTAATTTATTCCTTAATTCTTGTTTTAATTTATTTGCTAATTCAATTTTGATATTACGGCATCAGTCATTTGCTCTGTATTTACAGCGCCCTTAGCAAATACATTCGGTCCGCCTTTTAATTTGAGCATATCGTAAGTTTTGAATTTTCCTTCTGCAATAACATCGGCAACAGCTTTTTTAATTATTCGGGCAATATCTAATTCTCCGATATGTTCGAGCATCATTACAGCACTCATAAACATTGCTACAGGATTAACAATAGAGGGATTAAGCATTTCATATTTAGGAGCGCTTCCATGAGTCGGTTCAAATACAGCGTATTGATCACCAATGTTTGCGCTGCATGCAAATCCTAATCCGCCAATTAATCCAGCAAATCCATCGCTAATAATATCACCGAACATATTTTCTGAAACAATAACACCGTAGTTTTCCGGATTTTTTGTAAGCCACATCATTTGTGCATCTATGTTTGTATCCCACAATTCAATACCGGAATATTCCTTAGAGATCTGTTTTGCAATTTTGAGCATCATGCCGGAAGTTTCGCGCAATACATTTGGTTTTTCGCACAGGGTTACGTTTTTATATCCAAATTTTTTCGCGTATTCGAATGCTGCGCGTATAATCCTTTCGCTTGCTTTCTTAGTAACAATTCTTGCCGAAATTGACATCTCTTCATTCGGTACCTCTTTGAATGCGTTCATTTTTGGATTTGTCTCAAACGCATCGCGAACTGATTGCGGAGGATTAGTCCACTCAACACCTGCATATAATCCTTCAGTATTCTGGCGGAATATTACCGCATTAATCTGAGGTTCTTCAATTCCTCCATCATTACTTTTCCTAATAAAGTTAAGAGGATTATTTTTGAATGTAATACATGGTCGTATGCAAATATCGAGATTAAATTTTTGACGAAGAGTAACAATTGGCGAGAAATATACAAGTCCTTTTCCTTTTAACGGTGGATCGAGTTCTTTTTCCGAATCCTCTTTCGGCTTACTTGTTATGGCGCCAAATAATGCAATCTTATTTTCTTCAATTAATTTTATCGTTCTATCCGGAAGAGGATTACCTTCTGTGCACCAGAAGTCCCAGCCAATATCTCCCCAAACATATTCTGCTTTAAATCCGGCAGCGTCCAATAATCTTATTGCTTCCGGTAATACAACTTTTCCAATTCCATCTCCTGGAAGTGCAACAACTTTTCTCATCATAATTCCTAATGAATTTTAATTAACGATACGAACATAGAGAGTATGATTCTTTTAGGCAAGGAGTAAGAAGTTTTCAATAAATGTTCTTTCTAAAAATTAAAATCGATCTGAAAATTTAAACGATTATCCAAATTACCGGAGATTTCAGAATCGCTGCTTCCAAGAGTTCTTTCATTCGGCTTATATAACTCGGAATATTTAATGGAAATGTTTAGCCCAAACTTGGTTGTGTATTTAACCATTAAGTACCATCTTAATCCCTCTCCGTATAGAGGTGGATTGGTCATAACACCTATTACGTCATTTTCAAACTGATAGAGGCGCGAGTTGTAAGAATCCGTAGAAAAAAAGATGAAACGCGCATACATATTAAAATTTGCATAGGGATTATATTTAATATCTTGAAGAATAAGATAACCGCTTTCTCCAGGATCGGTTTGTGTAGAAGTTAAATAAACATATTCAACCCTGGAACGGAGTTGTAGGTTTCTTGCAGCTTTGTAAATTATTTCTGCCCTATAATTCTGCTGACTTCTTTTTACAAGTCCTCTTAACTCGGTAAATGATTGAACATAGTCCTTAGTTTCGTTTTTATATTTAATACGCAATTCAGTATTTGTAAAAATCTTGTTTGTGTAATAGAACAAAAAATCATTTCCGGTGGAAGAAACATAATAATTGTTAGCGGCAACGGGAAATTTGAATTGATCGAAGTAGATATTAAAAACGCCGTAATCGGTTCGGAATTTTATTCCTGAATAAAATCCTACTTCATTTTGTGCTGTACCTTTTTCGCCAAAACTGTTTGCATGCAGATTGATAAAATTGCGCGGAAAATTTCTAAACGAAAATACCAGAGTAAAGTTTTTATCCACTAATAAATTAGCCGTGTGGATTGATGCAACAGAAGTCATATTATAAGCTACTTCACCGCTTAGAAATAAGTGTTGGAATAAAGCTGAGTAGGATGAAGAGAGATAACTGAAGTTCTTCCCGGATTTTTCTAACTGGTCTGTAAAAGCAAAGTTATTGCTGAAAACAGAACGGTAATAAAGCAGACCAATTTTTACGTCGGTATTCAAATCGAAGTCTATTGCCGTGCCAATTACTTTTTCAGTTACACTATTTTCCTTTTTAATTTCCGATCTTGTGCGGTGCAAACCATCCAGTGATAAAGAGGTAATCTGATTGTTAATTGAATCTATCGATGCATCTTTCTTGTTATATGATAGGAAAGGAGAGACGGTGATTCTATCCAGGTTAAGTTTAAGCGCAACACCGCGAAAAAATTGGTTCTCGTCCGCACTGGTATAAGGGACTGCATTTCCGCCGCCTTTCGAAACTGTATTAATTGCATCTGTCCCTTTCGAAAATGAATAAGGACTCCATAATGCAAGACCTTGCCCAAATTCGAAAAGATAATCGCCAAGTATTATAGTATTGAAAATTGGTAAATCGCTTATCATTAGATGGAATGACGAAAAGTCGGCGAATGATTTTTCGCCGGCATCCTTTTCGAATAACAAACCAAAATAAAATTTATCTGCGCTGTTA
>DYHC01000294.1 GCA_020724325.1 Melioribacter roseus | reverse complement strand
TGTTCATCTAATGCAATTTTTATATCGCTTCCTAAAACAACATTTTCTTGTGGACGAGCGCCGAATTCTATTGAGCCGGTTTTATCTTTTGAATGAAGGTATGTAAATCCGAGCTGAAAATTTTCCCCGCTTCCGAAAGACGGGCGCAATGCAAATAAATCCCTTTGATAGGTTCCTAAATTAACTTTACCGAACGGCTTACCGTATTTCGAAGCACTTATTGGAATTATATCACTTCCTAATGGAACCTGTTCTTTTGTGTAAGTCTGGATTAATTTCCCTTCAACTTTCCTATCCGATTCTCCTATTGCAGCAGCAACGTTTAAGAAACCGAGATTAATGTAACCGCTAAATCCACGTACTCTTTTTCCATCCATAATTAAACTTGGAAAACGCGGATAAGTATCACCAACTCTTAACTCTAACCATTCCCCTCCTTTAAGTTGTGCGGAGTAACGGTTATACGGCTGTAAATTTGTTTTCTCTTCCGTGGTTAAATAAACATACCCATTCATTCTCCATTGACTGTAGGAAGCGTTAAAATCGGCACTCAAAGTATTATACCACGTAGAAACATTATTAAATGTTTCGCTTCTCGATTCTGCTCTAAAGCTTCCGACCGATTTCCATAATGAACTAACCTCTTCCGCAATAGCAGCGGATACAACTTGAAATGTTCTCGAAATTGTGTGATACAAATTTCCGTCCTTATTATAAACTTCTACCTTCAAGAGTCGGGAGCCGCCTGGAAGATAACCTCCAAAATTTTCCCCGCTTAGTACAATCAGTTCATTTGTAACTAACGCGAGACCTGTAACATCTTCATTGTTCAAAAATATTTTTGATTTCTTTATGTCAACATTGTCCGGAGCTTTAAAGAATGAAACAGAAATAAGAAGATTTTCTGCGGAAAGAATTTCGCCATCGGCAGGACTCAGGATTATAATTTCCTTATCTTTTTCACTCACTCCAGAAATAGCAATTTGAAGCGGTGCGTTTCCCTGTTCAATACCCATCGGATACGTTTGAGTAGTACCATTTTCGAGTGTAATAAGTAAATAATAATCGATATAAGGAGGGAGAACATATTCAGCATCAATTAATGCCGAAGCAGAATTCCCGGCAATTAACATTTCCACATTTCGGTATTCATTCTCACCAAATTTCTTAAAGAACAATTCGATACCGGAAATATTTTCGCTGGAAAATAGTGTTGCAGAAACATTAACCGGCGTTTTTTCTTTAGCATCGCCAATTCTTACTGCAGAAATATATTCGCTTGCCTGGGAATAAATATTAGAGACTGAAAAAATTAATACCAGCGAAGTAACTAGAAACTTTTTCATCTTGTCCTCTGCTATCAAAATTTATTGTATGAATAATTTTTTATTTATCCTGTAAATATTCAATCTTTATATCACCATTTCTCGTCCTAATTATCACCTGTTTTGTTGTTGTTACTTTAGATGATTTGTACCTTGTAGTATCCTCTGCAGTAGAATTTGAAAGAGAAAAAGTACCGTCCTTACTAACCTTTAATGTGTTGCCGCTTCCAAGCAATCCTTCCTCTCCGCTTAGAGTCCGAAATGTTGCCGAGCCAGTATTCAAAAATATTGTAGAGGTTGTATCATTGTCGTTATGTTCAATAAATCCATCCGTGCCTCTTATGGATGCAACAACCGTAGGAGTAGTAAACTTAAATTCTTCATCTTCAGCCTGCTTATTTACTTCGAATCCAACTATACCTTTGTTAATAAAAGTTTCTTTAGACATCTTCTTGTTTTTAGAAGAACCATAAATATTCAAGATGGAATTTTCTCTAACTCTCAATAAGCCGGAACCATCTATAAAATGAACAAGAGCTAAGGAACTTGAACCCGTTTTTACCTGCCCTCCATCACTTAGAGTAATGCCTACTTTAGCTTTTCCCCAGTCGGATTGTTCACGGTTTTCTTTGAAAGTTACATCCTTAATAATTTTTTTAACCTGAAGAATTGGAGTGTCAGCAGGTGCTTGAGAATTTTTTTCTGATGAAAATCCGGTTATTAAAAAAATTCCTAATGCTATTAAAATAATTTTGGGATTTATCATTTCATACTCCTCTGTTAATCATTTTGGAGAAAATGTAATTGAAACAATTGCACTGTTATTTTGCTCAAGATAACCGAGAAGAACCAAAAAGTCCGCAAAGCTCATTATATTCCCGTTTTCATCGCTTATCTGAATTTGTTCTGGTTGAATTTCTCCATTAACCAATTTATCTCTTAACTCTTTGTTAAATTGCGGCGGCAGAAGGTTGGCTAATCTTATCAAATCTGGATTACCGAATCTAACTGTTTCGGTTTTAGCACCGGTTTTATTTGTTTTGAAAGTAACGAGCGGACTATTAAGTACATCGCCACCGCCAGGTCCCTTCACAAATGCTTTTACTACTACTACAATATTTGTGTCTGCTAACAATTCCCTCTTTAGTATGTCATTCAATCTAACGGATGTAACAGTTCCAACATCAAAGTCATCAATCAAAGGGCTGCCGGAGTTAAGTGCTTCTTCAAGATTAACAGAATTATCGGGCACATAATTGGCTTTTATCTTGTAACTTGTAACTCCAACCGAAACTGACCACTGCAAAATAATTGACCCGATATCATAAGAACTTCCTTCAATAGGAAGAATAATTGTAGGAGCTGTTGGATTAAGGAAAGAAATCTCTTCATAGTCCTTAGAAATAAAATTACCGCGCGGATCTAATAACCGTAATTCAATGCCCAGTAACCCGGACGGTTTACCAATCTTAATTATTTCCGAAGTTAGATCGGAATTGAAACTGGTGTTCTCAATTTCAATATCGGTATTATTAATTTCGTCATTGGAAAATGTACGCGAGAGAAATTTTTTTGTTCTAAACCGGAACAATTCCTGGAACCCCGAACGTTCATCTTTTTTCCAATCGACTTTACCCTCGACAATCACTTCTATACCAGGGGGAGAAATTATAACCTGAATTAAACGCTGCGAAATATTTCTGCTGCTTGTAAAATCAAAAGCTGCAAAATCAATTGAACTTAGCTCAGGAAAAATTATCAGGTTTATTGATGCTTGTGCATTTAACCGGTAATTAAAGATTACCAGCATAATTATAATTACGGATAGCTTTAACATCTTTCGCATAATATATCTCCACATTTATTGTGTCAAATTTATTTAGAGGGATTATTTCTTAAGAAAAGTAATTATTTATTTCTTCTTACTCAAGATAAGTTTTCAAAAGATATTAGAGATTTGATTTAGGATAAATGCTATTAATGAACAATAATTCTATTGAATGCGGACTAAATTAATAGAAGAGATTAGTAATAGTCCTTTAGTTATAGGGCTATTGACATAACAGGAAAGAGTAAACCTTTACATAAATAGCTAAGAGAGCTAATTAATCGGTTCAGGTTTCTGTGCGTTAACAAATCCGAATTGATGAGCCGGCTGAGCATCAATTTTAATTTCACCGAATCTAGACTCAAACTTTTCGATTTTCTCT
>DYHC01000293.1:2291-3535 GCA_020724325.1 Melioribacter roseus | reverse complement strand
CTCCGTTTTTAGTGGCTATATAAATACCATCATTTTCAAGTTTCCCATAAACTCCCACGTCCAGTCGTTGTTTCTTATCACGTAAAGAATTATCCAATATATTATAATTCAAAATATTTATTTGATTGATTAATCGGCCTAATAACCTTTCCTGTTCTCCTACTCTATTAGCTGGAGTTACCGATACTTTTTCTCCAGATTGAACGAACATTGGATAATTATCATTCGGAAAACCCGGTGGTACGATAAAAGAGCCACCACTTGCTAACCTCTTTACGCCGCGATTCGTACCGATATAAGTCCCACCCTCAGCAGCTCCCGGGATTGGCAATCCTAAAAAAGCAAAGGCAGCTTTTAAAGCCTGAAAAGCCAACCATTCACTTATCATTCTTTGCACTTGAGAGATAAAAGCGTTGGCCATTCCGACAAAACCTTTTTCGAGCATACTATTTGCTTGTTCGGATTTGATATAGATGTCTTCGAAAAATCCGTCAACAAAACCAGAAGCTGTTGACATTGATGTTTCAACGACATTAACAAAACCACCTTCGTTTGAGAACGGACCACCTTCATTCAGTAAATCATAATATGGCTGTAATTTGCTCTGGTTTGTTTCTGGTTTCTCAGCTGAATCAATGTCTTGTAATCTCTTTGGTATTTGGAACTTAGGTTTATAATCAAGCTTGCTGAGAAATTCGAAAGTGATTTTCATCCGTTCATATGATGCATTAAGCTCATCTAATTTTTTCTTTTCGTAAGCAAGAGCATCGGCTTTTTTAATTCCATTGCTGATCAGTTCTTTTGTTTGAGCTTTAATCAGTTCAACAGATTTATTATACCATTTGAGGCTGCCATAATACAATTCTTCATAAAGCTTTGCTTCCTGTTTAAGTTTGTCTATGCTAATGGATGTTCCGGAGTTTCCTGAATTGTCACCGGTTGATGATGTTTTACCAGGAGTAACATCTAATTGATTCAGCTTTTTACTGGTATCTGACCACATATTGTAAAGAGCCGTATTCATTGATTCTGAATCTTTTAACATTAGATCCCAACCCATAGAAACGGTTTTCGCTGCAACATTAAAATTGCTGGTAAACAAATGTGCTAAACCAGCTCCTACAGTACCGAGTAAATTTCCGATCTGTTTGAGCATGGTCATAATGATAATAAGAGGAGTACCAATTCCCTTAGCCGCGGCACCAAATGCAGATATTGAACCGGCAGAATCACCCATATTTGTG
>DYHC01000293.1:0-2281 GCA_020724325.1 Melioribacter roseus | reverse complement strand
AAAGGTCAGAAACTAACTGAATCAAAACCTAAAAAACTGGAGTTAATCCATTTCCAATTTGCTCTTGAAGATCTTTATAAAGTTCGCTTAATCTTCTTTCTGAATTTGCCAGGCTGTCTTTTGTCCGGGAATAATCACCAACAGCTTTTCCACTTTGCCTATATGCTTCTTTTAGTACAGCAAGAGCCTTAGCCTGATTCTCAGTCATTCCCTTTGTATTTATCAAAGATTCAACTTCAGCCTGGAATTCCTTTGAATTTTGTCTGATTACAATTCCTAAACCTTTGGCTTGTTCAGTTTCTCCTAACAATGCTTTTGTAAGCGCATCACTGGCGCCTTTTGCACCACCGGCATAGTTAGTGAATGAAGTTAAATCCTGAGCTAATTCATTTACCTGGTTTGATAGGTCAAGTGCCTGCTGTTCAGTAAAACCAAATCCTACAAGTAGATTTCCGGTTTGTCCTAATAGATCACGAGCTGTGGTTCCGGCCAGTCCAAAATTCTTAGCAAAATTATCTGCTAATTTATTTGCTTCAGATTGTAAGGAGGAAAATACAGTGTTAAACTTACTTCTGATTTCCTCGGCATCACGAGCCGCATTCTTTGCCTCTAATCCAAAATCGAGTAATTTCTTAAAACCAATGATTGCACCACCTGCAATGGCAGCTTTTTTAAGACTATCAGAAAAAGAATTTCCAATCTTTTCGGCATTTTTATCAAGCTTAGTCTTTAAATCCTTTACCTCTTTTTCAAGATCAGCAACATCAGCTTTTATCTTAATAAATATTTCGCCTAAATTTTCTTTAGCTGCCATTAATTTAATCTTCCTGTGCTCTTGAAAAATTCAATCTCGCTTAAAAAGTCTTCGTGCTTTTCAGTTGAGTCTAAAAATTCAAATTCTCCTTGTCGATATAAATTCCCGATGTTCAACGATTGCTCCAAAAACGCTTTGTATTCAGTGATAAATAAATCTTCTACTTCCCGGAAAGGGATATGAATAAAATGAGCGATTAAACTTATTGCGACATATCTGCTGATCCGCTTTTCGTTCGACCTGGAGTTTTTTTTTCCTCAGGAACGAATCCCTCAATCTCATAGATTTTTTTTGCAAGATTAAAAATTTGCGATGAACTTAAATTTGAGAGAATATTTTCTTTTGATAGTTGTTTTTTCAAGCTTCGTTTTCTGAAATAGTTGTACCACTTAATATTTACGTAATTGAGCTTAAGTCCATCTTCAATTGCAATCGCAGATTCAATGAGCATATCAGTAAAATCTTTTTCTTTTTTCTGTTTCGAAAAAGCAATTAATTTATTCACATCACGAGCGAACCGTTCGGAAAGAATTAACTCCTTTCCGAACAATTCAATCTTTATACTGTTATTAGTTAGCAACATTTTCTGCCAAGGCTCCACTAATTGACAATGTATAACTAACAGTTGCAATTCCGCTGATATTTGCTTTCGCACTTTTCGCTGTTATAACCGCATTTCCGATATATTCTTTATTCATAGTGGCGCCGCGTTTAAGAATCACTTTGATTGCCTTTCTAGAACCGGCAACAAGACCTAAATTCGTTTCCGTTGGTTCACCGCGCCATCTGAATGAGTAATCAACCTTCGAAAATTCTTTCGTATTGTTCTTTATGTTTTTGGATGTGGCAATAATTTTGCCTGCTACTCCGATTGTCGCACTAAAATCAAGATCGGCCGGCTGTTCAACTGGGGACGTAGTTAATAGATCCGCCACATTATGATGAACGATGCATGTAACTTTTGTCTCTCTATCTGCACGGGTTACTTCCATTTCCTTAGAATCGCCTGTTGTTGCTGAATCGGTAACATCTATCTCACTAAATGTTACATTAAAATCAATATCGGTAACCGGTACTTCAACAGAGTTGAGAGCAAGCGCCATTTCCTTACCAGTTATTTTTGATCCGAGCGGTTTTACTTTATTTGTTTCCGTTGCAATCCCGGTACCGTTGCTTTCAAAAATGCGACCCGTTTCGTAAATATTTACGCCTTCATTAATTGCCCCCCCGGTTACTCTATATCGTGTCCCCGCGGTTAATGGGCCGCTTGTTATTTCAGCTCCATCCGGTTCGTACAGATTAGCTTCAATCTGCAGACTCCTCGCTGCTCTAATTACTTCATAATCTTTTCCGGTCCCGGGTGTTGCGGTATCCGTACTTTCTTCCGTATCAAAATCCGTGTTGACATCGGCAGATACTACTGGTACTTCAGCGCCGTCCAACCAAAACTCTAAATCCGCTCCGTTA
>DYHC01000292.1 GCA_020724325.1 Melioribacter roseus | reverse complement strand
TAAAATTCTGGATGTTAAATCGGCAGAGGAAATTGATGTTGTAAAATTGATAGAGTCGCTTATCGATAAGCAATTAGAAATAGTGAAAACAAAATCGATTACTTTAGAATTATTGGATAAAAGGGATGAAAACAAAAAAATAAGATCCGATACAATTTTATTGGAATTAGCAATATCTAATCTGATATCCAATGCGATAAAATATGTAGATCAAAACGGAACAATCGAAATTGTTTTAGAAGAAAGCGATGGAATGCTCTCCTTGGAATTTAGCGATACTGGAATTGGCATTCCAAAAGATTCTCTGCCTAAAATATTTACTCAATTTTTCAGAGCTTCGAACATTGATAAGACGAAACATTCAGGCACCGGAATGGGTCTGGCAATAGTGAAGGAGATTGTAGAAATGTTTGGAGGAACAATATCAGTTAAAAGTCCTTCAAGAATCGGAACCGAACAATATCCGGGCACAACATTTACAATTTTATTGCCATACAATTTCAAACCGAATGAATATGATATTTTTGAGGTTAATAATGAGGATTACATATCCAACGGAAATAATTTTTAGGAAAATTTAGAATTGATTTTCTGGCGTTATCTTCACTTGCAAAAATTCCAAATACAGTAGATCCGCTTCCAGACATAGAAGCATACAAAGCACCTTGCTCGTATAATTCCTTTTTAATATTCGCTATTTCCGGATATCTTCTGAAGGCAAATTCTTCAAAATCATTAACCGCTATTTCTTTGATTTTACCGTAATCAATTTTATTGTTGATTATAAAATTTTTATAATCAACCAATTTCGGAACAGGTTTAATATAAGAGAAAGCTTCTCTGGTAGATATTTTGATACCGGGATTCAACAAAACAATATATTCATTTATCTCAAGGTCTATATGCTCTAACACTTCGCCTCTGGATTTTCCGATTGCAGGTTTTGCTTTAATAAAAAACGGTACATCAGAGCCAAGCGACAAAGCAATTTTAATAAGCTGATCTTCCTTAAGGTTCAGCATAAATAACTCATTTAAAGATATAAGTGTAGCTGCAGCATCCGAACTTCCTCCTCCAAGTCCCGCTTGTGAAGGAATTGTTTTTTCTAGTTCTATCTTAACATTAAGTTTTTTTTTAATCTGCTCCTCTAACATTTGCTTTGCTTTCACTACTAAATTATTATCATCGTTCGGAATTGAATTATCCGTACAGTAAAATTCGAACTTATCTCCTAAAGTAAACTTAAGAGTATCGTATAGATCATTAATTGGGTAAAAAAATGTGTAAAGATTATGATACCCATCTTGTCGTTTGTTAATTATATTAAGTCCTATGTTGATCTTAGCAGGGGCTTTAATTTCAATATACCTCATCGAGAAACTCTTTTATTTTGATAGTATGTTCAGGTGTTGAACCGCAGCATGAACCGACAAATAACGTATTGTAGTTGATCAAAGATTTTATTGATTTAATATATGAGTAAGGTTCTATGTTGCTTGTTATTTGTTTCTCTGTAACCGAACTTAGTCCGCAATTAAAATAAAATCCAAATTTTGTAGAGAGAGGATATTGGTCCATATATTTTTTAAACGACACATCTTTTATACAATTAAACCCTACAGCAACAGGGGAGAAGTCGTTTACGAAATTAACAGCTTCATTTAGTGGTTCGCCGCTCAAGAGTCTAAGGTCTTCATCAAAATAAAACGAGATGATGTATGGAAGTTTATTATCATGGCAGAATTTACACACCAATTCAATTTCGTCCCAATGACTAAAAGTTTCATTGAGAATAATATCAACTCCAGAATTCCAAAGCATCTCAATATGTTTTTTATGGTTATACTCCAAATCCAGTAAAGAAAGGTCTCTTTGTTTTTTGTAACAATCTTCGGCTGGAGCATTAGAGCCGGCAATAATCAGATTAAGATTGCGTTTTGCTTGCAAGGCAATATCAACACTAAGTTTTACAAACTCGTAATTAGTAATTCCTAGATTAGAATTCTTAACTGCAGATGGATTAGTCCTGAAAGTATTTGTTGTAATTATATCAGAACCAGCATCAATATATTGTTGATAAACAGATTTTACTGCTTTTGCATTTTCAAGATTGTGAATTGACTGCCATAAGAATTTATCCGGCTTAAGATTATTCTGCATCAAATAAGTTCCCATTGCACCATCTAAAAGTAATGGTCTTCCTAATTCGCTTTGCTTTGATAGTATGTCATTTCTATTTAAGGACAAATTACGACCTCGTAAAAAATGAAACTGTTTCGTTAACTATTCTTTCAAGATCGATCATCTGAATACATTCCAAATTATAGGGACAAACTTTTTTCCAGCAAGGAGCGCAAAACAAACCTTCTGGATGCAATTTAACTCCATTGCCATAAAGGTCTATTTCGGTCCAGCAGCTTAATCCGAACCATGCAATTACATATTTCTTAAGTGCAATTGCCAGATGCATTCCGAAAGAATCACCGGTTATAATAACCTGAGGAATGCTTTCATAACAAGCTCCCTTTCTAACACCATTGTTAACCGGTGTATTGATAATTTTACCGGTGAATTGTTCTGCAAGAATCTGGTTCCTTTCAAGATCCTCCGGTCCTCCAAGAAGCATAATTTTATATTCTTTGAGAGACAAAAATCTTTCAATCAGAATTGCGTGCTGTTCCAAAGTCATTTTTTTATTTGGAAATAGTAAAGAGCAGCCGGTATTAAAACCAATTATTTTATCATTGTCTAAAATTCCAATTTCCTTTTTATATTCTTCAATAAAATTGAGTTCTTCAATAGTAAAGTGGAATACATACTCGTCATTTTTATAATCCAGGTTAAACGTTTCTGCTAAATAATCCTGACCCGTTCTTTTATTCAATTTGAATTTTAGATTATCATCCAATCCAAGTAAATAATTGTAAGCAGCAGAATCACTTATCGGGATTATTTTACCACAATCATTAATGCCAAAACCAAATTTTTCTTCAGCATGTAATTTCATGGTTAATGCACCGGAACGTTGGGATTTATCCACATTCATAATTATATCGAAATTCATCTGACTTAAAATAAGCTCGCTTTCAAAATCAAAAGGAAATACTTTATCGATGTAAGGGTTATTATAGAGAAGACCAACAGCATTTTTTAATGTTACCCAAGAGATAGTTGAGTGTGGATATTTTCTTTTTATTCCGGCTAATTGCGCAGTAGTCATCAATACATCGCCCATTGCATCAAGATTAATAATAAGGATCCTGGTTCCCATTGGAATATAGTCTTTGCATCCATTTTCCCAGCAGTTATGATCCGAGAAACAGGGTTTGTAGCCGTTAAAATTCTTGCAGCTTAGTACTCTAAGGTCTTTAGGTTGCTTTGGATTTGTATTCATAAAAGTATTTCTCAAAAAATGGTATTAATTTTTCATTTACTAAATTTGTATCAATATTTTGTAATGTTGGTTCATTCGTAATAATTACTTCATAATCGGATTTATACGGATACCAGACTACGTCATTAGTATTATATTTTACG
>DYHC01000291.1 GCA_020724325.1 Melioribacter roseus | reverse complement strand
AAATACCTGATTCGGCAACGCGCCAAATTTTTTGACAGGGGAATTTATTCTCATATAAAGCTCTTCCTATAATTACAGAATCAACATAATTTCCTGCTTCGTTTTGTAGTTTCATTAAATCAGCGAATCCACCTATTCCGCCCGAGTGAGTTATTTTCCCTCCAGAAACAAGAGCAATTTCTTTAGTCAATTCAATATTAGGTCCGGAAAGCATACCGTTTGTTTTTACATCAGTTATTATCATTCTTTCGGTTCCAACCGATTTTAGAAATTTTGCATAATCAACAGGTCTAAGATGAGTTCTTTGCTGCCTTCCCCTCGTTACAACCTCGTTATCAACAACATCAATTGCAGCAACTACTTTATTAGGTGTAAATTCATCTAAAATTCTTATGAACTCTCTCGGTTTTTCAAATGCTAAAGTACCAATTACTATTCTGGCAATGCCAAGTTCAAATAATTCTTTAGCATCATCATAGGTTCTTATTCCTCCGCCAAGTTCAACAGGAATAATTACTGATTCACAAATTTTTCGAATAATCTCAAAATTCTCTTTTGAATGAAAATGTGAAGCATCGAAATCTACAACATGAATACACTTTGCATTTTCTGCACGCCATATCATTGCCATCTCTACAGGGTCGCTTCCGTATTCCTTACATTTTAATTCTGGAATTCCCTGTACAACCCGGACAGTTTTCCCTTTTTGAATATCTATGGAAGGTATTACTAATATTTTACCCATCTTAAATATTTCCGTAGACAGTGTAGAATTTTCTAATAAAAAATTGTATGTAACCAACAGCTAAATTAACTAAATTAGCTTTTAAATGGAATGTGAATGTTGAGTATTAAAGCCAAATCTAATTCGAAAAAGATTTCGGATTCTTCCAATTCTATAATCTTGACTTTACAACTCATAATAGCCATATTTCGATTGGAATGATTAAAGATTATAATCTAATTACTTCGAAAGGGAATCAGCTTCAAGTCTCTACATTTATTAATGAGAAATTATTTTCATCCAAAGCCATTATTTTTGTCCACGGTTTCAAGGGATTTAAGGATTGGGGTTTTGTTCCATATTTAGGAGATTATTTTGCTAAGCGTGGTTTTATGGTTGTTTCATTTAATTTTTCGCATAATGGAATTGGCGATAATAAATTTGAATTTACTGAGTTAGATAAATTTGCTGATAATACCTTTTCGCTGGAAGTATCTGAACTGAATGAGTTGATTGATTCTATTGGAAACGGTTTGTTTGGTATAGAGATAAGAAGTAAAATTGGTATTTTAGGGCACAGCAGAGGAGGTGCGGCAGCTCTGTTTAGTGCCGGTATGCGAAAGGTTATAGGTGCCGTAACTCTTTGGGCTTCAATTTCGAGGTTAGATCGCTATTCCGAAAGACAAAAAATTGAATGGCGGAAAAAAGGATTTTTCGAGGTTCTTAATACCAGGACTAATCAGCTAATGCGGTTGAACCTGAACCTATTAGAAGATATTGAAAAAAATTCAGCGGGCACTTTGAATTTAGAAAAATCTGTAAGAAATTTGAATCGTCCTTTATTAATTGCTCATGGAGAACTCGATTTAGCAGTTCCGATTAAGGAAGCTGAACAGATTTATTTATGGGCAGAAAAATCGAGTACAGAATTTTACAAAATTTACGGAACTGGTCACACTTTTGATATTACACATCCATTTAATGGAACGAATGAGAAATTTGAAAAACTGCTTGATGAGACCGCCGTTTTGTTCGAAAAAAATTTAACATTATAAAGAGGAAAATATGTCTGTTAAACAAAATGTAAAGTCGATTTCTCTAATCGACATAATCAGCAAATTAAAAGCATCCCAGCTATTCTGGGTTTTATCCTTTTCGGTATTAACTTTTTTGAGTGCTCAAGTAGTAATTCCGGTTCAACCTGTTCCGTTTACTTTACAGACAATGATTGTTTTACTTTCTGGTGCCTTTTTAGGATCGCGTAACGGTATGGTTAGTCAGGTTATTTACATTGCAGCCGGCTCAATTGGATTACCTGTATTTGCCGAATACAGTTTTGGGTTTGCACGGTTAATTGGTCCAACTGGTGGTTATTTATTAGCTTTTCCTGTTGCTGCTTTTGTAACTGGTTATTTAATTGAAAAGAAATCCAGCGACTGGATGATAATTCTTTCTATGGTAACCGGGGTGTTAATTATTCTTCTTTCGGGTTCACTATTTCTTTCGATCTTTTTGAATGGCAATTTGAGCAATGCACTTTTTAGCGGTGCTTTGATTTTTTCTTTATGGGATATTATTAAAATTTCTGCTGCAGTAAGCATTTATAGAGTATTTGCAAAAAAATATCCCCGGCTTCCAAATTAATTAAAGCAAATTAGCCGATGACGCTAAAAAATATAGCTTTTAGTATTCTTTTTTTTGCAGCGATGGGATTCTTCTTATTCAATTTAAGAAGGATCCTTTCTTATATTCAGTTAGGCAGGAAAGAAGACCGGTTCGATAATCCTTTAAAGGTTGCATTCGGGCAGTCTAAGTTGTTAAGAGAACCGGCTGCGGGTATTATTCACTTCCTCATTTTTTGGGGTTTTGTACTATTTCTTTTCGCCGTAATTGAATCGATTATTCAAGGATTTTATTCTCCATTCTCGCTTGAGTTTCTTGGTCCAATCTTTTCTATAATGACAATTATACAAGATATTTTCGGAATATTAGTAATAATATCGGTTCTCTTTGCACTTTATAGAAGATTTGTTCAGAAAGTAGAAAGACTGGATTTGGGCAAATCTGGTAATGTTGACGCCCTTGTTATCTTATTGTTAATTCTCGGTGTTGTACTTTCGATGTTCGGTCAAAATATTTCTCACGTTGCTAATAAAAATTTCATCTTAGCTGAAAATGAATTGAGACCAGTATCAATATATCTTACCTCTTTAATTTTTTCAGAAGCAAGCGGTACTTCTCATTTATTTTATGAAATTTTCTGGTGGGCTCATATTCTTTTCATTCTTGGATTTATGAATTTTCTGCCATATTCTAAACACTTTCATGTAGTTACTTCAATACCAAATGTATATTTCAATAAAATTGGAAGAGAAAAATATTCACTTAAGAAAATAAATCTTGAAGACGAAAACGTATCCCAATATGGCGCAGCAGATTTTGAGCATTTATCCTGGAAGCAAATATTGGATGGATTTGCATGTACAGAGTGCGGGCGTTGTACATCCGTTTGCCCCGCTGCAATAACCGGCAAATCGCTTTCACCAAGAAAAATAATTGTAGATATAAGAAGAAGAACTGAAGATAAAGCACCACTAATAATTAACGGTTTATCTGAAAATCCAATTTTAACACAAACCCTTGTACATGATTACATTACTGATGAAGAACTTTGGGCGTGTCCGACCTGTAATGCTTGTGTTTATGAATGTCCTGTTACAATTGAGCACTTGGATTCTATTGTAGATTTGCGGCGTAATTTAGTTTTGATGGAATCCAATTTTCCGCCTCAACTGAATGCAGTATTCAAAAATAT
>DYHC01000290.1 GCA_020724325.1 Melioribacter roseus | reverse complement strand
TAATTTAGTTTGATTTTTTTCACATAGTAAAGTGGAGCGCTAAACAGAAAATTGTAAATCTTTTATAGGATTTTGTAAAGAATTGATAGTGGAATCAGAATGTCATCTTTAAAGATATAAGGCGATCTTCAACAAAATTAAAATGAGCCTTTAAGTTTTTCAGCTCTATCTGCAATTTTAAGTTTTTCTACAAGTTCGTCCAGTTTCCCTTCCATAATATCCAATAAATTATAGAGAGTAAGATCAATTCTATGATCTGTAACTCTGTTTTGCGGAAAATTATAAGTACGGATTTTCTCGCTTCTATCTCCGCTTTTTACCATCGATTTACGCTGTTGTGCAATTTCTTTATTCTGTTCCTGTATTTTCATGTCATACAATCTTGCTTTTAAAACTTTCATTGCCTTCTGACGGTTCTTTAATTGCGAGCGTTCATCCTGGCATTGTACAACAAGTCCTGTTGGTATGTGTGTTATTCTAATTGCTGTTTCAACTTTATTAACGTTCTGACCGCCGGCTCCGCCGCTTCTGTACACATCAATTCTAAGATCACCCGGATTGATCTCTACTTCAACGTCTTCAACCTCCGGTAAAACGGCAACAGATGCGGCAGAAGTGTGAACTCTTCCGTTTGCCTCGGTTACCGGCACACGCTGAACGCGGTGGACACCGCTTTCAAATTTAAGATCGCCGTACACACCTGCTCCAATTAAACTAAAGACGGCTTCTTTAATTCCTCCTAATCCGCCAGTATCGCTTATGTCAATTACTTCTCTTTTCCAACCTCGCAAATCGGCATATCGCGAATACATTCTGTAAAGATCGGCTGCAAATAGTCCGGCTTCTTCACCGCCGGTTCCTGCACGAACTTCAACTATTACACTCTTATCATCATCCGGATCCTTGGGTATTAAAAGAAATTTTATTCTCTCTTCAAGATTTACAAGCTTTTCTTTCAACTCGACCAATTCATTATCGGCTAGTTCAACTAACTCTTTTTCATCCGAAGTATTTATTATCTCTTTATTCCCTTCTATATTTTTAAGCAAGGAATCGTATTCATTAAACGTTTCAACAATATCAATCAGCGGCATTCTCTCTTTGCCAAGAGCTATATATTTTGAATGGTCTGAAATAATAGCAGGGTCTGAGAGCTGTTCATTAATTTTATCGTACTTCTCCTTTATCGCTTTGAGTTTTTTGTAGAGGTCCATAATTGCTTTATCATTCCCATTAATACTATTAAAAAACGGGCAAAATATACGAAAGTTTAAGGTAAGATAACTGATGTTACGCAACGAGTGATTATTTGCCACTAATTACACGAATTTTCACAAATGATTCTAGAGTCATTTAGTGCCTTGGTGACTTGGTGATTTGGTGATTTTGTGGCTGCAAATTCTTTTATAATTGTTCATTACAAAAAATAAAGCTGTCCCTTTCTAACTTACTTTTTGCCACTAATTACACGAATTTTCACAAATGGTTTTAGAATTATTGTGGCTAAGGATTTTTAAGCGCATGTACAGCATCAGTAAGATAATTACTTCGCTTTTAATGTAATAACTTCTGCTTTTTTAAGTAACTCTAAATATTGGTATTGAACTTCTACTGATGGAATAAATTCTTTTCTTGATAGATTAGTTGAGAAATTAATTTTTTCAAAAAAAGTATCCAGAGCATCGAACATATTGATGTTTGGAAAAACATTATCTCTTAAGTAATGAATCAATTTTAAAGTTCTGAAAGCATCGAACCAAATTTTTTTTTGTTTCTGGATCTGTACTTCAGATTTAGAATTAGATAAAATTTTTTCCCACTGCTCTTCAAAAGAATTTAGAACTAAGAATTTTTTTATTGCCGGATCAATTTTTTCTGCAATCGTTAAAAATTCTTTTGCACTATAAATATTGCTGGAGTAATAAGATTCATTCCATTTTTTAAGAAGGTCGAAAATTTGCAGATCGAACAAACTAAATTCATCATGAGTGCCGGCTAAAAAGCGGTTCATCCGTTGACCTGTTCCAAATGGAACACGCCAGGACGTTCTACTGGAAGGATAAACTTTTGTTTGAGATATTTTATAAATATTAACAACCTTGGCAAGTTTTTCCAGAAAGTAAAAATCCTCTGCAGCTTTACGCTTATTCATTCCACCTAATTTAATGTAGCTTTCAACATCGCATATCATTGTTGAGCCGATAGTATGAAATGCATAAGGTGATTTTGCATAAGCCAGCCCTTGCACATAATAGCGTAAGAATATTTCATAAGAAATGATGGCAGATTTAGCTAATTCATCTTCGGGCAATTGATGTTCGTATTCAACCACTGCAGCATTAATCCTATTCTGGTTGAAATAATCCACGATTGCAGCAAGATAATTATTCTGTAACTCACAGTCGGCATCAAGGCAGATCAACAGTTTTTTAGCTGGTGATGCAAAATTAAAAAGAGAAAGGGCAAGGTCCATACCTATTTTTCTTGCCAGACCAACACCGGCATCTTTATCCGGCAGACATAAACTTTGCGATGAAGCGTCTACTATTCCAATGTTTAACTGATCTTTACCAATCAAATTATTCAGTAAAAATATTGTCTGTGAATTATTAAAAATCAAATCATCCGATGCGCTTTCACCATTATTAATTACAAACAACACCAATGTGTTGGAAAAATATTTCCTGTCGTTCTTTCTAAGTGAATTTAGCAGATTATTAATATTATCATATTCTGCAACGGCTGGAACAACAATTACATTATCATATAACTTATGTCTTTCAGTTTGAACCGACCATTTCATCGATCCGTATTTTTGCAAGTATTGGTAAACTGTTGGAGGAAGATTTGATGCGATATTATTATTCATGAAAAATATTTATTCGAGATAATTGCTTCTGCCTTATTATAATCGGGGCCCTCAATCCAGTTGATTTCAATTCCTTCGCGTTCCATTTTTCTAAACCATGTAATCTGGCGCTTTGCAAATTTATGTATTCCGTTTTTCAGGTTTTCAAACATCTCGTCATATTTCAAATCTCCTTTTAGATAACTGCCGATTAATCGATACTCCAATCCAAAAAAATAAAGTTTTTCGAACGTAATACCGTTCTTAAGAAGGTTTTCTACTTCTTCAATCATTCCATTCTTCAATCTTTGTATCAGTCTTTCAGTAATTCTCTCTTTTACAATTTCCTTATTAAGTTTAATGCCGATTGTAAGAGAATTAATTTCGGTTTTATACTCAACGCCTTCGAAATCTTTTTTTTCTGCAATCATAATTGCTTTTATAACGCGTTCTTTAATTAAAAGGTCTGTTGTGTTATGCAAATTGGGATTAATCTTTTTTAAACGAGCGGTTAAAAAGTTAATATCACACGTTTCTAATTCCTTATACTTCTTTTCATCAAACTGAACCTGATTAAGATTGTAGCCGGATAAAACTGAGTGTAAAAACAATCCTGTTCCGCGTACAAGAAAAGGAATTTTATTTGAAGAGCCAATTTCGGAAAAAGATTTATAAAACATTTTATTGAAAAGGAAGAG
>DYHC01000289.1 GCA_020724325.1 Melioribacter roseus | reverse complement strand
CTTGGATTAACCGGATCAGTCTGGTCAAGAAATAGAAAGAAAGCAGAAAAAATAGCTTCACAGATTAACGCCGGTGTTGTAACGATTAATGACCATCTTATGAGTCATGGATTAGCTGAGACGCCCTGGGGCGGATTCAAAGAATCTGGTATTGGCAGAACACACGGTAAATTAGGATTTAGTGAAATGACACAGCCGAAAGTAATTGTAAACGATCTGCTTTCATTCGCAAAAAAACAGATCTGGTGGCATCCTTATAACCAAAAAATTTATTTAGGTATGACAGGATTATTAAATTTGCTTTACAATAAAAATATTCTGAAAAAAATTAAATCATCTTTTCATTTGTTGAAAATTTTCCCTCGAATGTTTTATAAAGAGTAGTATACTTTTATGAAAAATTACAGATTTGGTTTATCTATTCTAAAAGAAGATTTCAATGTACTTCATTTTTGTTTGTTCGGAATCATGCAAGAAAGTTTATCTTTTCAAAGATCCACAACCTTGAAGGTCATGAGGAACTAAATAACAACTCTTGACCTTCAAGGTTTAGGATCTGTTCTCAGAATAATTCAGGAATGACATTTCGAAGGAACGAAGCCAAAGAGAAACGTTATTTCGAATCCTTCAAGGCGGGATGAGAAATGTTATTTCGAGGGAACGAAGTGACCGAGAAATGACAAGCCATATTTTTTAGTAGATGCTATGACAAATTCTTTTGCAAAATGGATAAGGAATAATAAAATCAACATCTTCTACTTTCAAATTTTTTGTGAGTAAGGGGAGCGTCTCTGATTTTAATTTGTATTTTTGTTTATTATTTTCCTATCTAAATAATAGAGTGATAAAAAAATGATACCACTTTATTCAGCACAGCAAGTTCGCGAGGCAGATTCCCATGCAATAAACGTTCTTGGTATTCCTAGCATTGTATTAATGGAAAACGCATCGAGAAGTATCTTTGAATCAGTACTTAGAAACATAGATACAACTGTTAAGAATATCGGAATAATCTGTGGCAAAGGGAATAACGGCGGTGACGGTTTTGCGGTTGCCCGTCATTTTTTAAATAACAATTTCAATGTTAGGGTTATTTCTATTGGCGCTGAAGAAGAGCTTAAAGGCGATTCACTTACAAATTTTAGAATATTGAAAAATCTTTTGAATGTTTATCCGCAATCCTCATTAATTATTTATGAAAGCATTAAAGATCTTGCTGTTCTGGACGATTCGGAAATTATTATTGATGCAATGCTGGGAACTGGTTCCAGAGGTGAGTTAACCGTGCCGTATAAAGAAATTGTTAATCGACTAAATAATCTTAGTGCTTTTAAGGTATCGATTGATCTACCGACGGGCTTAGATTTAGAAAACTCTTTAGGTGATGTAGTTTTCAATTCTGATCTAACTATAACTCTCTCTGAATATAAAACAGGTCTTTTCTACGGAAAGGGTTATACAAATTGCGGAATAATTGAGAAAGGATACATCGGTATTGGAAATGAATACTATGCTAACGCTTCTATAGAAAATTATTTAATTGAACCTGAAGATTCATATTTTGGGCTGCCTTCAAAAGAATTGGATATAAATAAATATACTGCCGGTAAAGTTGTAGTAATTGCCGGTTCTTCTGGAATGCCTGGCGCAGCATTTTTTACTACTAATTCTGTATTAAAATCTGGCGCTGGTTCTTGTTTTCTTGCAATTCCCAAATCGAATTTACTACTTGCACAGCAGAAGGTTGATAGTGCAATTGTGATCAGTTATAATGATAATAATTCGGGTTACTTATCACCTAACAATCTAAAAGAAATTGAAGATAAGTTGAATTGGGCTGACGTTATTGCATTGGGCCCTGGTTTAGGCAGAACAGATGAAACAAAAGAAGCTGTTCTAGAAATATTGCGTAATTATAAGAATAAGAAATTTGTGATTGATGCCGATGCCGTATTTGCTTTATCCAATAATGAATACAAAAAAATAAATCTAAAAGGAAAAATTCTAACTCCCCACCATAAAGAGTTTTCTAATCTGATTGGTATCGAATTGAATGAATTGAAAAAAAATCTACTGCAGATTAGCAAAGGTTTTGCGGCGGAAAATAATTGCTTACTTGTTCTTAAAGGTGCACCAACAATTATATTCAATCCAGAGGGTGAAGCATTCATTAACACAAGTGGAAACCCTGGTTTAGCAAAATTCGGTACCGGCGATGTTCTAACCGGTGTAATTGCCGGATTCATTTCGCAAACTGCCGAAATAGAAGATGCTGTTATCTCTTCGGTTTACATTCACAGCTTTGCAGGTGATTTACTTCTGGAAGAAAAAACTGAATTCGGTTATACAGCTACTGATTTAATGGAAAATATTCCTAATGGAATCAAATTTATTATTAACTCGTTTATTTAATGCAGTAACGAAAAACCCGTTTCGGTTTGTCCATTTTCCGCTAATTTTATACTGGACATTCATCTTAATAATGACCTCGATACCAATAGATAAAATTCCTAAGTATTTTGATGCTCAAGATAAGATGGTACATTTTATAGCTTACTTTTTTCTTGGAGTTCTTTTTCAACTAAGCAATAGAATTCAAAAAAAAGTTGAATTTATCAGACATAACTCAGTCATAGTTTCCATTTTAGTTATAACACTATACGCAGCATTCGATGAACTTCACCAGCTCTTTATCCCCGGAAGATACTGTGATTTTTACGATTGGCTATTCGATTGCTGCGGGGGAATTACAGGAATACTGTTAATGAATTCTATGAGTAAAAAAATAATTTGATAGTGCAAAGAAATTGACACTGCAGATTAGGAACATAAATAATTTTGTTAGTGTAAAATTTTAAGAATTGATTGACATTTCGCTAATCATTTTTTAAGTTAGCCATCGCCTTTAGGTGATAATAGGAGGAATAAAATGGGACTCAAGAAAAATCCAAAAGCAGACTTAAAAAGAGCATACAAGCGGGTATTCGAGCTTAGCTTAATTGCTTCTCTTGCAATATTAATAGTTGCTTTCAAATTTTTCCCAGATTTTGCAAAAGAGGAAATTAAACTTGAGGGACCGCAAGAGTTGGTTAATGTTGAAGATGTAGTAAATACGAAGCAGGAAAGCGCACCTCCGCCTCCGCCAAAACCTCCAATCCCAATTGAAGCTCCATCTGATGATGTTCTTGAAGATATTGCAATTGGAAGCACTGAAATTGACATTAATGAACAAATTTCTGCTCCTCCGCCTCCTAAACAAGAAGTAAAAGAAGAAGAAGATGAAGCTGTTTTCTTTGTTGCAGTTGAAGAAACTCCTGAACCAATAGGCGGAATAGAAGCTATTCAAAAGAAAATAGTATACCCTGAAATTGCAAAGCGTGCAGGTGTTCAAGGAAGAGTATTCATTAAAGCTTTCGTTAATGAACTGGGCGACGTTGTTAAAGCAGAGGTTATTAAAGGTATTGGTGCCGGCTGCGATGAAGCTGCTGTTGCCGCGGTTATGCAGACAAAATTTAAGCCCGGTAAGCAGCGCGGTAAAGCAGTCAAA
>DYHC01000288.1:3109-3568 GCA_020724325.1 Melioribacter roseus | reverse complement strand
ATCGCTTTTCTCCTTTAGTTATAAATGCGATTAATATTCTAACCTAATACCCAGCCTAACCTGGCGCATATCACTAAACAAACCATTTCTTTGCAGAGTTAATAAGCTATACATATCAATATATTGCTGCCCTTGTGCTCTTAATTGTTCCTGGTATGTGGTCGGATTGCTTAAATATGCATTGTCAGTAGCAGTACCGGTTGTTAGGTAAACGTTCTGAACGTTTTTAGTATTAAGAAGATTTAATACGGATACGTAAACGTTAGCTCTTAATCGATCGTAAATTGTGAATGATTTATCCACTCTAACATCAACATTAAATACAGCCGGCATTGAAGAAGAACCAAGTGGTTCAACCGGGGTTCTAAATCTTGCATCACCGCTTCCCTGTTGAGAAATTCCTACGGAAGCCGGGTTACCGGTACCGCGTGTAAACGGACGTCCCGATTGATATGTTAA
>DYHC01000288.1:0-3099 GCA_020724325.1 Melioribacter roseus | reverse complement strand
ACACCAAAATTACTCAATATTGCGGGACCATCATTATCACCGAAGCGATAATCAAGATTTAAGTTAGCTATTAATGGTCTGTCAAATTCGAGTGGAGAAATATTCTTAGGAGTAAATGGCTGACCAGCAATAACAGGTGCACCAACAATACCACGGTTTGCATCGGGATAAGAACCTGTTCCTCTTGCATCCTGTAAAGTCATGTTACCATTAATTGCCAACCTCTGGTATCTTCTCATTGTTACAGAAAATTCAATACCTTTTGTTGTTGCAAAGTCAACATTGTCTCTCACATAATAGTTCTGGAAACCGGAAGCGATATCAACAGATTGTGGAACCATTTGTACTAGGTCTTTAATGTCTTTGTAATAAGCAGTAATATCAAAGGAAAGGAAATCAGCAATTTGCTGTGTAAATCCTAATTCATAGTTTGTTGTTCTAGTTGGTCTTAAATCTAACCCTCTCATATTAGCGAAGAAAAATCCGGTTGTTAATTGATAAGCTAAATAATCGTAACCAACATAAGATTCGTTAAGATTTGGCTGCTGAACAAATTTACCGTATTGTGCGTGGAATACAGTTCTTTCAGTAACCGGGAATGAAATACCAATACGTGGACTAACGGCACTGAAAGCCGGAACTTTTTCCCAGCCGCTTTCAATAAGTGTATTATCGGCTTTTACAATTGATAAATCCGGTCTGGTTGGATCTATCATTTTCAGGTTATCGATATCAAAGTAATCATATCTTAATCCGAGGTTTAAGATAATATCTTCGAATTCAATTTTATCCTGAATATAAGCAGCAGCAAAAACCGGTTTTTTGGGCGCGTGGAATTTATCATCAGCGCCGTCAATTTCTTTTCCAAATAAATCATAACCAAATGCAGTTGTACCAGCATTCCTCAATACTTGAGTTCTAATCTGTTCTTCAGTTCTACCTTGCGGATTATTCAAATTAGTAAATAGAGTAGAAGCTAATTGTAGTTGTGTTGTAAGATTAGTAGCTGGTAAGTATGATCTAAATGTCCAGGTAATATATTCACCGCCAATTTTTATTGAATGAACTCTATCAGGAGTCCAGTTTAATGCACCGCTGAAGGTTAATGATCTGGTGTCAGATTTTTGATAAGTAAAATTAACACGTCCAGTTCTATGAAATTCCCAATCATACACGCTTAGAGGACGTGGAGATGCAAATCTGCCTCTATAATTTCTTTTGATATCCTGTGGACTTCTTGTCCAAACAAAACCAACAGCAGCGTTGGCAACGCTATCGCCATATGCCCAGAAATCGTCCTTTAAGAACTTATCCTGCTGTTCGTAGTTTGAAAGAACATATCCGGCAGATAATTCATAGAACATTTTTGGACTTAATACATGAGTCATTCTTAAACTGAATGAACCATTTCTATTCTGATATGTAAACGGTCTATCATTAAGAATATGATATGGACCGGTTGCGTTTGCATCATTATCATCAATGAAATAGGACCCTGAAAGTCTGAATAGGATTGGTTTGAAATCAAAATTCATTGTACCAGTTAAAGTATAATATTGTCTTGCAGCTTTTCTTTGTGCACCGTTATTAAATATAAAATTAACAGTATCTCTTTGAGGTGCTGGAGTTTTTTCGTTCCATACTAAACCCAAATTAACAGCAGGTTGCTCCTGGTGCGATGGGCTTAATTGGAAATTGGAATTGAAGTTAAAGAAATATTTTACGGACTGTGTAAATAGGGGACCGCCGATTGACAGAGATGATTCATGATAACCCCAATAATAAGTGCCCAGACGTTTCTTACCTTCGAAAGCACTTTCTCTGCTTTGGAATGCAACATTATCCGTAATATATTCGAAAGAAGCTTTGAATTGTGGTCCGCCGCTTTTTAGAGTGGTTCTAACAATACCGGAGTTAGCGCCGCCAAATTCAGCGCTATAACCACCAACTTGAACCTGAATTTCTTCTAAAGCATCTTGAGCAATTGAAACAGCTCTTCCACCGCCACGCGGGTTACGAACAGAAACACCTTCAATGTAGTAGCCGACTTCATCATCTCTGCCGCCGCGTATGTGGAATTTATCGTTAGTTAAAGATACACCAGGTGTAAGAGCAAAAATGTTATTGAACCCACGAATAGGAAGCTTATCAATTTCTTCCGTTGTGGTAATTCTAACAGCATTTGTGTTATCCTTTTGGATGAGAGGACGTTGAGCAACTATTTCTACAGTGCCTACTTGTATATCCTCGCTAGGTAATTCAAAGTCAATATACGCTGTGAGGTCGGCATTTACTCTCACATTGGATATTGTAATGGATTGAAAACCTAAATAAGAGGCTCTTATAGTGTAAACACCTGGGCCTAAATTTTGTAAGAGAAATTCGCCGTTTGCATCAGTTGCAGCACCAGTAGTTGTTCCAAGAACAATTACGTTTGCGCCAATTAGTGCTTCACCTGTCTGCAAGTCAACTACTTTTCCCTTAATTCTGCCTTTTGTACCAGCGTTGAGTAAAACCGGACAAATGGCTAGAAGAAGCAAAAAGTAAAAAATCCTTCGATGCATACTATACTCCTTAATTTGTTGATTTAATTAAGAAAGGGTTTTTTGATGAGAAAACTTGTAAAGCAATGATCAATAATTACCTCCTTTTCTTTTAGAATTCCATTTTATTATAGTTAATTAAACAATTCTTACATGGTTCCCAAATATTACCCTAATTAATGAGGAACCCATATTCATTTTGTTAAGTTTAATGCCCCAAAGAGAAAATTTATTTTTTTTGATTGTAGCGAGCTCAAAATAGCTTAAGATTTTTTTTAAGTCAAGGGAAATTTATTGTTTTTTCAAGGTTTTTCTGAATTTCCCTAATCCCTGAGTCAAAATAATATATGATGTTAAGTTTGTCAAGGTTAGATTTGGGTACTGGTTATGATAGAAACTACCTAAATTAAAAATTTATTTTTTAATGACTTTTGACAAATTCAGGAATTTTATTCCGAAGGAGCGAAGCGATTGAGATGCCTTTTTAGATTTCTCACTGCGCTACTAATGACCACTCAATGGAGTGAGTTGTAATCCAAAATGATTAGCCTGCTTA
>DYHC01000287.1 GCA_020724325.1 Melioribacter roseus | reverse complement strand
AATGAAATTTATGAAAACGACAATGCAGTAAGTTTTCAGTTTATTGTTCCGAGCGGTTCGGTAAAATTTCTAGTAACTTCGTATGCGGAAAATTATCTTAATAATCCGTTAATAATTTTATCCCCAACGATAAAAAACTATTCTGAAGCAGTTACACTGGAAGTTGCCTCTAATAAGAGCTTTTATAATTCGAAACTTTACCTGGTTAAACTCGATACTGTAAAAACCAGTTTTAATATTGAAAATGTCTTCGCAGATAAAAGAATTTGGCTGCGGTCTAAATTAAATTCTACAGATACAACAGGTTCAACAATATCGTTCAAATTATCAGGTAAAAATAGTTTTGCTCTTTTCGATTCATTAAGTTTTTCTAAGCAGTATTCTGCTAACCTTAAATTCAGAAATAGTTGTTATCTAGATTCAACATATATCAGATTCTATTTGCTATCTGCCGGATTAAACGACGGCAATACTGCGTTAATACTTAAAGACGGACAGAATCATATTCCAGAGAATACTTTGCGCGGACACCATGTGGCTATTTTTAAAGGAAAGAATTATCAATTTGCCGGTTACAAACTTTTTGATGTTTTTGGCGGAGGTACATCAGCGGCAAATGATTACGTAAAATTTCTCGATACACTTTCTTCCGATTACCTTGCTGCATTTACTCTTTCGGACGAAGGAACTGTGAGTTCGTCTGTGTTAAGAAATAAAATAAAAGAATTCGGAAGTAAATATATTGATAATGTTTCCTTCAGAAGCTCGTGGGTAATGCTGGGAAGGAAAGGATCGCCAACAGGATCTGTTCCCGAAAAATTTGCTAAACAATATCAGGGTAGAGTAGAAGCAGATACTGTTATACTTTCTAATTACCGGACGGGTGAATTAAAAACTAATGTAATTGGTCCGGCTGGCAAATGGAAACAATTGAATACCGGGTTAACCGGCTCAACTGATTTTTTTAGCTTATCGGTGCTTGGCAGCAGTGGATTAAGTTACGATACTTTGCTAACAACAACCGAAAGAAAAGTTACTTATAATCTTAATTCGATTGACCCTGTGAAATATCCTTACTTAAAAATAAACCTTGAATTGTCTACAGAAAACATTAATGATACTGTTAAAATTGATTCACTAATTGTAGATTACCTTAAGCCCCCGGAACTTGTTGTTAGCAGTCGTACCGCATCAGTATCAAATGATACGCTCAAACAAGGCGAAGTAATTACGCTAAATTATTTTATTTATAACACCGGAGAAACAACTGCAAATAATGTTAAAACCGCTCTGCAGCTCTTTCGAACGGATGGTTTTAAAATTTTTGAAAATGTAATTTCAGTGGACTCAATTAAACCAGATAGCAGAAAAAATTATTCGTTCAACTACGATACGCGTAACCTGAGTGGTTCATTTTATTTTGTTATTAATGTTGATCCGGATCGTTCTATGAATGAGATCTATACGGACAATAATTACTTATCCGTTCCTTTTTATGTGAAGGGAGATGAAAGCATACCGATTGTGCAAATTAAGTTTGATGAGATCGATATTTTTGACGGTGACTATATTTCACCAAATCCAAATATTAGAATAAGCATCAGTAATAGTTCGGTTATTCCCATATATGATACTACTTCTGTGGAAATTTATTTGAATAACCAGCGGTTATACTTTAATAACAATTCTATGCTCAATTATAGTTTTTCTAATTCAAACCCTAAAATGATCATTGAATACAAACCTGTCCTGGTAGATGGTGAATACTTATTTAAGGTAAATGCAAAAAATCCAAATAATAGTCTAGTTGATATAACGTCAGTTCAAAAGAAGTTTTTAGTTTCTAAAGACACTCAACTGCTTTATGTATATAACTATCCAAATCCATTTAGCGAAAAAACATTTTTTACTTTTAAGCTTACTCAGATTCCAGATGAGCTGAAAATACGTATCTATACTTTAGCTGGAAGATTGATTAGAGAAATTGTTAAGCACGAGGGTGAACTGAACTATGACTTCAACATAATTGAATGGGATGGAAAAGATGAGGATGGAGCATCCATTGCTAATGGAATTTACATTTATAAAGTAATAATCAAGAAAGGAAACGAAGTAGTTACTGCAACTCAGAAACTTGCGGTTGTTAGGTAATAAGAAAAACAAAATCACAAGTCGGGCTTTATTTTTTTGTTACTATTTAGAAATTTCTGAAAGTGTATAAATCAGAAATAGTATAAATGAGAGGAAGATTAATAGAAATTTTAGAAAAAAGAATCAGAACCCGTTTTTATTTAATTCCTTTGTTTGCAGCTTCTTTGTTATCCTTAGTAATTTCCATTTGGTTTCTTGCAAGGTAGCTTCCCTGGCTAATGCCCATCAACACTACAAGTTCTTCCGGTACAGGCCATATTTTACCTTCTACCGAGCTTTTGTAAACAAACAGAATAATTGTTGTAATAGTCCAGAACAGGTATTGAGCTTTTGCTATTGAAGGATATTCCTCGTTTTTTATTGTAATGTTTATTAACGACGCTAAACCAGAAAAATATTTGTTCGACTTATCTGTGTCTTCGTTGTCCTCTTCTTCTTTTCTGAGCCGTCCGAGTTTTTCATTCAGATTTTTCTGTAAATGTGATTGATAATGTCCTACCGCACCTGTAGCAATTGATAACCCCATCAAAGCTACTAACGAATCAGGAATTTCAGGAACATCCAGGTGCATAAGTCCAAAAGCAAAGACTAATCCGCCGACTGCTAAAGTCCACATAGCCATCTGTGTAAGAGATAGAGAGATTTTTCCATCGTAAGTCCTTATTACATCCAGCGCTCTTTTCTTTCGTACCCATTCGAAAGAAAAGATGAGTAGTGTGATTGTAACAATAAGAATTACTGTATAGAATATACCGCCGATACCGTTGCCAAGATAAATTTCATTTTCGCTAATAACCTTTGTGTACGCCGGTTCTGATTTGTCATCCGGTTCACCATTTTTTTCGGAGAGCCATTTAACAACGGGAAGGAGCCGCATACCGGCATCGTATATTGGCATTTTAATTTCGCTTAAATCGAAAACCATCATAGTACCTTTTACCGTAGTTGTTGCATCGTTGAGTTTATAAGTCATCGTCTGATCCGAAGCAACCTGGTAAGGTTTAAATGGATGCGAACTGTTTAACACATTACCAAATTTTGTGCGTGTCCTCTGGTAAATACCGATTAGAAATAGTTGAGGTTCCATATCTTCTGTTATGTTAGCATTTGCAATGAATACTTTAACCGGGTGAGATCTTAACTGTCCATCTGCCATTATAAGAACCGGTTTGCTTGTATTTCCCTGAGCAGATATTAATGCAGTTGCTGCGAACAATAACAATAAAACGAGAAATTTTTTTTCCACTTCAGTTCTCCTTTTTATAATAAGTTACTTCTCAAAAATATTGCTTGTTATTTCTCAGTCACTTCGTTCCTTCGAACTGTCATTTCGAGCCCGTCGTTTACAGATCGGGAAAGTCGAATCTAAACCTTGAAGGTCAAGCGTTGTTATTTGATACCTTGATGACCTTCAAGGTTG
>DYHC01000286.1:307-3628 GCA_020724325.1 Melioribacter roseus | reverse complement strand
CATTAGTGAAAGTTCAAGCTCTATTTTAGCAAAGAAAGGAATAACCATCGAATTAGATTTCTGTAATTCAGAACTTATTTTCTTAACCTCTTCATCAACTTTTGGAATTGAAGCTTCATCAAAATTAACCGCTATTGCAAGCGGCTTTAAGGTTAATAATTGAAACCCGGACAATAATTTTAATTCATTCTCATCAAGATGGAGTGAACGCAGCGGAAGTTCTTTTTCACAATGTCCCAAGCATTTTTCTATTAAAGGTATTTCCCTCTTCATTTTATCATCTTTCGATTTGAGAACGTCTTTTTTCAATTTCTCAAGTCGGTTCTCTAAAAATGCGAGGTCCGATAATAGAAATTCTGTTTCAAGAAATTTTATATCGTTAATTGGAGCCACTCTTTTCATTGGATGAGGAATTGAATCATCCTTAAATGCTCTTATTATATAAAAAAGAGCATCGTTATTACGAACACTATTCAGAAATGATGAAGTAATTTTAACCTTATTATCCTCAGACATACGGAGCCCGGGGATGTCAAGAATTTCGATAGCAGCATTAACCTGTTTTTTAGGATTGAAAATTTTTGAAAGGTTATCCAACCTTTCATCAGGAATTATTACAACTTCAATAGAAGCTTCTTCTTTGGGACCAGCAGTATGAGCTCCACTTTTTGAAAGTGTATTGAATAATGTAGTTTTACCAGAATATTGTAAACCAACTAAACCAATCTGCATTAATTTATCTCGTTTAAAATCTATTTTAAAAACGGGTTTGAAATATAATCAAATTTAACTGGATTAATATCTTTAACAGAATAAATAGATAAAATCTACATTAAGAAACAATTTGCGTGTGGAGGGCTATTTCTTCTAGAATAGATGACACTTTAAGACACTCCGAAAGTTCGCCGTTAAATACAACTGCTTTACCTTTTACATGTACCTCAAATGTAAGAGAGCGGGCAATGTCAAATGAGCAGTTAATTGCCTTCATAAGCTGATTTATTACTTCATCAAAAGAATGGACTTCATCGTTGAACAAAATTACTTTGTACGGAAATCCAATTGTAGTCTCATCAGTTGTTTCCGGCTCAGAAATTCCTTTTGGTTTATCAATGGGCATAGTTTACACAGTTGATTCACTTAAAATTATAAAATTGCTCCCTAAAAATAAATTTTGTTTATATTTTGGCATGAAAATCCAAAAGAGTGATGCTTTAGAAAAAAACTTTAAGGAGGTTTAATGAAAATTGCTGTTTGTGTTAGTCACGTTCCTGATACCGCAGCCAAAATAAATATTAAAGATGATGGTAAAGGAATTGATAAGACAGGTGTAACCTATGTTGTAAATCCATACGATGAATTTGCAATTGAAGAAGCATTAAAGACAAAAGAAAAATTTGGCGGAGATACTGTTGCAATTAGTCTGGGAGGCGAAGCTAATAAGGAAACACTTCGCAAAGCATTAGCAATGGGTATTGATAATGCTGTATTATTAAAAGATGATTCTCAAAGGGATTCTTTGTCTGTAGCTAAAGCTTTGGCAGACGAAATAAAATCTCAGAATTTCGAGTTAGTGTTTTTTGGTAAACAATCTGTGGATTTTGATAATTCAGTTACCGGTCAATTAACAGCTGAGCTATTGGGTTATAATTGCATCTCGGTTGTCGTTGATTTTAAACTGGAAGGGAATAAAATTATTGCTGAAAGAGAAATTGAAGGGGGAAAAGAAGTTGTAGAAACAATTCTACCAGCAGTTATTACTACACAAAAAGGACTGAATGAACCAAGATATGCTTCTTTGAAAGGAATTATGGCTGCCAAGAAAAAAGTAATTGAAGAAAAACCGGCTTCTTCAGCTAATAATTTTGTTGAAGTTGTTACAATGAAACGACCAGCACCTAAACAAGCCGGCAAAATAATTGGTACAGATGCATCGGCTGTTCCAGAATTAATTAGACTGCTTCATGAAGAAGCTAAAGTAATATAGAGGTTAATATGGGAAATAAAATTTTAGTTTTATTAGAACAAAGAAACGGGCAGATAAAAAAACCTTCTCTGGAAGCCGCCAAATCCGCATTTGATTTATCTGCTAAACTTTCTTGTGAATTTGAAACAGCAGTTATAGGAAATGAAATTGATAATTTGGAATCGATTGGGAATTATGGTGTTACTAAGGTAAAACATTTTAAGAATTCCGAATTGTTGAATTATTCACCTAGCGCATATTCAAAAATCCTTTCCAAATATGCCAAGGAAACCGGCGCTTCAATTATCATTGTATCAAATACAAGTCTTGGCAAAGATTTAGCTCCAAGGTTAGCTGCAGTTCTTGATGCCGGATTAGCAATGGATTGTATTTCACTTGAGGTTACGAACAATGAAATTGTTGCAACGAGACCAATTTATGCTGGTAAAGTATTATTGGATGTTAAATTGAATAGCAGCGTTAAAATTTTCACATTAAGACCGAATGTATTTTCCGCTGCTAAGTTAAATGATGCTAAAGCAGAGGTCTCCGTTGTTAATGTTGATAATCCGGATTTAAGTACAAAGGTTGTAGAGATTAAAAAATCCGAAGGCAAAATAGATGTAGCCCAAGCGGAAATAATAGTAGCTGGCGGACGAGGTATGAAAAGCCGGGAGCATTTTCAACTTATTGATGAACTATCACAATTGTTAGGAGCTGCTTCTGGTGCATCGCGTGCCGTAGTTGATGCAGGATGGCGTCCGCATAGTGAACAGGTGGGTCAAACTGGAAAAACAGTCTCGCCAACTTTGTATATTGCGTTGGGTATTTCCGGCGCAATACAACATTTAGCGGGAATGCGTTCTTCAAAATTTATTGTTGCAGTAAATAAAGATAAGGATGCACCGATTTTTCAGATTTCGGATTATGGTATAGTAGGCGACGTTTTCGAAATTGTTCCGGTAATGATAGAAGAGATCAAGAAAATTAAATCGTGATTAAAATTGAATAAGGTTCAGGTAGAAATATTAGGATTATCCGCCAGCCCTTCAGCTGGCGGAGCTTATGCATTGCTTCTTAAAGAAGTTTATGGTGTTAGAAGGTTACCAATTATTATTGGTTCTTTTGAAGCACAATCAATAGCCCTGGAAATGGAGGGAATTAAACCGCCGCGGCCACTTACACATGACCTGCTAAAAAATATTATTGATATTTTAGGAGGTTCGGTTTCCGAAGTTATTATTGACGAACTACGCGAGAATACTTTTTACGCAAAAGTTAAGATTGAAGCAGCTACACTTTCTAACGAGATTGATTCACGCCCAAGTGACGCGATTGCATTGGCTGTAAGAACC
>DYHC01000286.1:0-297 GCA_020724325.1 Melioribacter roseus | reverse complement strand
TATGAAAATTGCCTCTTTTGTACCATCCTCTGAAGAAGTTGATGAAATTCAAGATTTACCCGGTCAGCACAAACCTGAAGGCAAATCCCGTAAAAAAAATGTTCCCGAAACAAAATTAGCACAACTTCAAGATCAATTGAGAGAAGCTATTGAAAAAGAAGATTATGAACGTGCGGCTAAAATAAGAGATGAAATAAACAAGATCTCAGGAAATCAAAATTAACCCCAGCTTTGTCATTAGCAAAAAGTTCTAATGACCGCCATTAGAAAAAAGTAGTGTTAAGTTGTTTTAGAATA
>DYHC01000285.1 GCA_020724325.1 Melioribacter roseus | reverse complement strand
TAATTTCTCTTGCCTTAGCTTCATTATGTCTTTGGATTCTAAATTCCTCATCAATTTGCTCATAGTTAAGATAAATTCTTGCAATCAATCCGTCTTTTCTTTCAATAACAAGCGACTCCAGTACAAAATCAAACTCGTTGATTAGAGATTCAATTTCTTCGGGATAAATATTTTTACCATTTGGACCGATTATAACATTTTTAGATCTGCCTTTAATAAAGAGGTAACCGTCTTCATCAATAATTGCGAGGTCGCCCGTTTTAAACCAGCCGTCGCAATCAAAAACCTCTTTAGTTCTATCCGGGTCTTTATAATAACCCTTCATAACATTTGGACCTTTAACAAAAACTTCGCCTTCGCCGGTTTTAGGATCCGGATTATTCAACTTAATTTTTACATTAGGAATAGCAGCTCCGGCTGCTCTAAATCTTACATTTGCCGGCGAGGTTCCAGTTACCAAAGGAGATGTTTCCGTTAATCCATAACCAATTGCATAAGGGAATTGAGCTTCTTTAAGAAACCTTTCAACGTCTGCAGCTAGAGAAGCTCCGCCTATACAAAACATTTTTAATTCTCCGCCAAAAGTTTTCATAAGCTTTTTACCTGCTATCTTATGTAGTTTTTTTCGAACAGCGGGTAATTTATATAACCCTCTTATAATTGGCTTTTTATTTATCTCGGGTAAAATTCTTAACCGGAAAATTTTTTCGATAATTAATGGAACAGCAAGCATAATAGTAGGCTTAACCGCTGAAAGTGCCGGCAGCAACACTGAAGCAGTAGGAGGTTTATCCAGATATGTTACATTAGCGCCGGCAATAAAAGGAATTACTAACCCAAGTGTTGATTCAATTGTATGAAACAGAGGAAGAATTGAAAGCATTCTATCGCCGGGGACTACATCTACAAATCCCAATGTCGAAATTGCATTTGATACAATGTTGGAATGTGTTAGAATTACACCTTTAGAGTGTCCGGTAGTACCGGAAGTATATAATATAGAGGCAGTGCTCTCTTCTTTAACTTCATCCGGAATTAAGCCAACAAACTTTAAAGCAGCTTCTTTAATTTTAGCAAATTCCTTCTTTCCGCCGTTAATTACTTCTTTTATTAAATCGTTTTTTGTTTCCGGAGGAATTATTGAGAAGTCGTCTATCAAAATTCTTGTCTGTAAGGAATCGCCAGAAAAATCTTCAACCTTATTGAAATACCTGGCAGAAACAAATAGAGCTTTGCTTTCTGAATGACGAAGTATATGGTAAACTTCTGTTGAATGAAATTCAGTCATAATTGGAATAGCAACAGCTCCCATAGTAGTAACGGCAAAATAAGCAATTGCCCAGTTGGGTTGATTTTCACTTATTATTGCTACTCTATCGCCAGTTGTTATGCCTTCGCTTTTTAGGAATAATGTAATGGTATCAACTTTCTTTTTGAATTCGGCAAAAGTAATTTTCTCTTTGTTTATAAAATGTACGGAAGGAAGATCCGGATACTTTTGAGCGGCGGTATTCAAAACATTTAACAACGTCCTTGGTTTTAATTCTATCATAACTCCATTTCCTTATTAGATCAAATAATCTCTAAACCGGATCTACATGAACAAAGACTTTTTGAACTTCTTCCAATTGTTCGAGGGTAAACCGTACTTGGTTTCCGATATCGTGAGAGATTTGTGTTGAATAGTTTTTATCTACTTCAATATGAATTTCAATATGAAATTTATCCCCTACATAATGAGAACGTATGTCATTAATACCTTTAACACCTTCCGTTTCCAGTGTAATTTTTCTTATTCTATCTTCAAAATTTTTATCTGCCGAACGACCCATTAAGTAATCTATATTCTGTCTTCCTACTTCATAACCAGTTTTGAAAATAAATGCGGCAACAAGAATTCCTGCAATGCCATCTATAAAATTGTATCCCAATCCTGTCCCAAATATTCCTAATAATGCAATTGCAGATGTAAGCACATCATTCATGCTATCAACTGCCGCAGCATTTACAGCGGGACTTTTGAATAATCTGCCAATATAATTCTGATATCTATTCAACACAATCTTAATAATAATTGTTGAACCAAGAACAATATAAACAGCGGGAAATGCTCTAACATTTTGCGGCTCAATAATTCTTTTAATCGATTCTTCCACAATATTAATTCCCACAACAAATGCAAATACTGAAACAATAAATCCTGCAATCGGTTGTGCAGCATTATGTCCAAATTGATGCCTTGGGTCCGGCTTCTGATTTGAAACAAATACTGCCTTTTTTATTGCAAAGGAGGAAATAATATCTGTAAGAGAATTAAGCGCTTCTGAGATTACTGCAATCGAATTCGAAATGATTCCCGCAATTCCTTTAATAACAAAAAGGAAGATGTTCACACAAAGTGTAACCTCAACTGCTCTTTTTAACCTATGAGGCAATTATTACTCCTGCAAATACGAGTCTGTCTTGAAAGCTGTTTATAATCACTCTGCTTTTTCCGGGAATGGCTCTCTTTATTAGTTAGATTCTTAGCTGTAAAATAATGAACTCGGCAGATAATAAATTTTTTTGCGTATTCCTCAAAGTCTATAATACACAAAAAAGTTTGCTTAAAAGAGAACTGTGCAAAAATAGTCAGAATTATGGCGTTACTGCTGAAAAATATCGCGTGTCATTTCTCATCCCGCTTTGCGGGATTCGGAATGACGCTTCTCATTCCATTTTGCGGGATTCGAAGCGACATTTCTGAATTTATCAGAAGTCTAATAGAATTAATTTCCTTTTAAGATTTATCTTCCCAAACCTGAGCTAAGGTAACAATATTCTTAACAGCAGCTTCCAAATCCTGGACTGCTACATATTCAGTATAGGCGTGGAAATTATGCCCTCCGGCAAATAGATTTGGAGTCGGCAATCCCATAAAACTAAGTCGGGAGCCATCTGTTCCCCCTCGAATAGAAGCTTTAATCGGTTTTATTCCAAGCCGGTTTAATGCTTCAACTGCATACTCTTCAACTTGAGGATGCTTATCCAGCACATATTTCATATTACGGTATTGCTCTATTACATCAAACTCATAAGACGAGCCTGGAAATTGTGCCACAGCTTTTTCTACCAATCCTTTCAAAAAGCTTTCGTATTCTTTAAGTTTGTCGGCATCAAAATCTCTTATAATAAACTTAATAACGGTTTGAGTTTCGTTACCGTTTATAGAAACCGGGTGAACATAACCTTCGCGTTTATCGGTTGTTTCTGGGGATAATGTTTCTTTAGGCAGCGTATCCAGAAACCGCCCGGCAATTTTAACAGAGTTGATCATCTTTCCTTTAGCATAACCGGGATGAACATTCTTTCCGTTGAACTTAATAACAACAGCATCTGCGCTGAATGTTTCGGTTTCTACTTCTCCACGTGTTCCGCCGTCTATTGTATAAGCATATTTTGCACCAAATTTCTTAACATCAAATTTTTCTGTACCACGTCCTACTTCTTCATCGGGCGTAAAACAAATACGAATCTTTCCATGTTTGGTTTCTGGATTTGTAATCAGGTAATTCATCGCATCAATTATTTCTGCTATACCGGCTTTGTCATCTGCACCAAGCAAAGTAGTTCCATCTGTGGTAATAATATC
>DYHC01000284.1 GCA_020724325.1 Melioribacter roseus | reverse complement strand
CGGAATGACTATTCTTCGTCGCTTCGCTCCTTCGAAATGATACTTCTGAATTTTTCAGATACCTCTTTTAGTAAATTTATTTGATAAATAGTCTTTTGTCATCAGGAATTATTCCCAACCCATTTCCATCTGGAATAGTTAATCTTCCATCGATAACTGTTGTGCAAATAAACGGATCATTTGCGATTAATAAATTTCCATCCAGATCCGCAAAATCTGCTAACGAAGATAAATGTAGAGCTGCTGATATTGCGCATGAAGATTCCGTCATACATCCAAGCATAACCTTAAGATTACATTCGCGCCCCTTCTCAATTAATTTATATGCATCAGAGAGACCTCCACATTTCATCAACTTAATGTTAATTCCGCTGAAATAATTTTTAATTGTTTCAAGGTCGTCTGCCGTTTGGAAAGATTCATCGGCAATAATAGGCAGTGGAGACCTTTCACTCAACCATGCAGAATCATCAAAGTTCATAACAGGAAATGGCTGCTCTACTAATAATACGTTTTTCTCTACAAGGAAATGGATCAATTCAAGAGCATTGTGTTTGTCTTTCCATCCTTGATTAGCATCTGCATAGATAGGTTTATCCGTTATGTTTCGGATTGTTTCTATAATTTCTCTATCATTATCGGTTCCCAGCTTAACCTTAAGTATTCTGAATGATTCGGCTTCTTCAACTTTCTTAACAATTACTTCAGGTGAATCGATGCCGATCGTAAACGAAGTATAAGGAAGAATATCAAAAGAAATATTATATAACTTGTAACAAGGTAATCGCGATATTTTGCCAAGTAAATCGTGTAAGGCAATATTGATTGCAGCTTTTGCAGCAAAATTACCTGGTGAGAGAAAATTAATTTTATTGGTTAAAGTATTGAGATCGGTTATTGAATTAATATCTCTAAGTTTTATACCGCTAAGAAAAGAAATAACCGAATCCTGTGTTTCGCATAAATATGGTGGTAAACTTGCTTCACCAAATCCACAAAATTCGCCTTGAATAATTTTTATTATGACAGAAGGAGTAAAAGTTCTTGTAGAATATGAAATTCCAAATTTATGTTTTAGCTCTAAATTAAATTTCTGAAATTTTATTTCCATAATGCTTGTGTAAAGAAAAAAAGGTCATCCCGAATTATCGAGGTGACCTTTTATTTATCATAAATTCCTCCCGTGCAAAATAGCACGGGAAGTAATGCAAATTAAGCTAAGCAAAATATGCTTGATGACAAGCGTAAAGTGCCAGACCAATTACCGCAATCATTATGAAAACGAATATTGTTGCACCAAGTTTTCCCATTTTAATTACCTCTTAAAATTTTTGTTGTAAAATATTTTTCACTATCTACTTTTACTAATAATTACTTTAAGAGAACCATTTTCTTTGTAGCAACAAAATTGCCGGCGGTAATTCTATAAATGTAAGTTCCGCTTGCAACTTTCTGTCCAGAATTGTCCTCACCATTCCAATCAACCATATGATTACCGGCATTTTTGTAATCGTTAACCAGCGTAGCAACTTCCCTGCCAAGCATATCGTAAATCTTTATGTTTACGAAGTTTTCGTTTGGTATTGAATATGTAATACTGGTTGTAGGATTAAATGGATTAGGATAATTCTGAGCTAACACGAAATTGGCTGGAATTACTTGATGCCCGGGTTCTACACTTGTAATGTTTCCTGTTGAAAATGATCCAACAGAAGAAAACTTTGACTGTTCACCACTGTTATTTCTTGAAGAAACTCTCCAATAATATTTTGAATTCATATCTAAGTCGTCAATCTTTGCAACCGGTTCATTTACACCGCTTACTTTAACAGCGTTTGTGAAATCCGCACTCTTTGAATATTCAACATCATATTTCAGATGCGATTGTGGTTGACCAGGTAATGCCCAGCTTAAAATTGCAGATGTGCTGTTTATCGGCTGTCCCTGAATTGGACTGATTACTAAAGGAACAATTGCAGTAGCTCCGGCGGCGGTTTCAAAACTTACTACATAAGACCAGCTTGATGTAGTGTTAGGTGGTGCTGCTAACCGGGATTGAACTTGCCAGTAATATGTTACTCCTGCAATTAATGCTGGAGGTGCAGATGGTAATGAATTATATGCTATTGATGTTGAACTTGTCCACCCGGATGATTGCGCTGTTGCATGATTTAACATACCACTGCCGTCTGTGCTTGAATATGGTGAAATTCTTAATCTATACTCAAGTGCCGGAGGTGTTAATGCAATCCAGGACATTGTAGGATTTAATGTTGACACTATTGTTCCAATAGGTGCTGTAGGATATGGAACCGATACTGTACTTGTAGCTGCTGGTATAACAAAGCTTTCAACTGTTGACCAAGCACTTGCACCTGTACCCGAATTATCTAATGCAGATCGAACTCTCCAGTAATAAGTTCCAGGTGGTAATGCAACTCCTAGAGTATAGAAAAGATTTGATGAAATCCAACCTGATGCACCTAAAATCGAAACAAAATCTGAAGCATCATCCCATTCTACTCGGAAATATAATCCAGTTGTAAATGTACCCGTATACCAGAAGAATGTTGGCGGATTCAAATAATAATTGTATCCTCCAACAGGCCAGGATGGATACGGCACTGGCGCAACAGTAGGCGTTGAACTATAAACCACAAAGCTCTCAACTGCAGACCATGGACCATCTGGAGTTCCAACACACTGAACCTGCCAGAAATACGTTTGACCAGCAGTTAATGGAGCCGGAAATACAGTAAATAAGTTTGATGTTAATGCAAGATCTGCAGCAGAACCATGATTTAGCATTCCATTAACATCAACAGAAGAATTTGTTGCATATCTAACTCTATATTGTCCGCTGAATAATGTACCCGTGTACCAATACAAGTATGGAGGATTGGAATAACTAGTAGCTCCAGATATTGGATAAGATAAATACGGAGTTGCTAATCCGGGTGTTGAAAATGAAACAACAGCAGAATAAGCTATAATTACTGTTCCGGCATTATTTTTTGCTCTTACACGAACATACTAGTTGGTACCGGAATTCAATCCGTTAATTGTATAAAATGCATTCGTTTGATTGTTAATAGAACTGTAGGTTGCCCATGTATTATCACTTGTATAATAAATATCATATTTAACATTAGCAGTATATGGTAACAATAACCAGGCTAAATTTACTGAGTTACCATAGGCATAATAAGTTGTAATTGTAAGGTTACCATTGTGAGTTGTAAACTCCCACGAATTAGAATAAATGCCATCATTTACTCCGCCATTAATCAATACTCTCCAATAATATAGCGTTCCAGAGTTGAGCTGCTCAAATGGCTGCACTGTATAGGTAAGTCCAGCAATAGCCGAACTAGCTGTTAGAGACACTAATGAACCAAAGGCTGGATCAGTAGAGACTTCTAATTTATAGGAAGCTGCACCAGCAGATGCTAACCAGGTAAAAGTTGGAAGTACAGATATTCCGACTGCGTAATTGCCCTGTGATGGATTAGCAATTGATGATAATAAATTTGGATTACCAGTTGTAAATGTTCTAGAAGTTGAAGGTTTATCAGCTTCACCCGCTTTTTTAGCAACAATCCTCCATGTATACGTTGTACCATACGCAAATA
>DYHC01000283.1:1279-3635 GCA_020724325.1 Melioribacter roseus | reverse complement strand
CTTTGGATAATATGATTTTCAGGTAAAAACTCAATATCAACTTAGCGATGATTTGATTATTGGCGCTTTTGGAAGTCTCTACAACATCAAAAGCTGGTCGAAAATTTCTAAAAAGAATTTGATGATTTGGGAATGGAAATTTAATCAGATTGCTGCAGGAATTGGTTCAACTTACAAAATCTCACCTGATTTTTTAGCCGGCTTTGAATATGAGTTTGATTATTCATCTGCTGATTCTTCCAAATATATTGATGGAAAGTTTATAAACATTTCTTCCGGAAATCATCTGATTAGAGCTGGTTTAGAATATCAAGTGAAAGACAATTTGTTTCTTCGGTTCGGTCTTAACTATGGCTTTAATGAATTCGATTATTATACCGGTGTAAAAGATTGTAACATTGTGCGATTTACTTTTGGTGTCGGTTTTCCTCTCTTCGATGAAATGACTATAAATTCTTTTGTCGAATACTCTGGTCTGTCTCCTAAAAATTATTCCGATCAATCCAGAAAATTTTTAACGATTGGTTTTTCTATTTACCTGAATACATTTTAGGAAAATAATTTCAATTAATCGGAGGTCATAATGAAACATCGTTACTTATTGATTGCTATGCTGTTAAGTTTTTCGGCTGCAATTTTATATGCTGATGGCTGGAGGAGAGCTACTTCACCAACAGAATCGAGCGTATCAAGTTCCTTCTTTCTCTTCAACTCCATTGGATGGTATGTTGGAGATAACGGATTAGTCAAAAAGACTATTGATGGAGGGAAAACGTGGACTGATTTGAATACTGGAATTACAGACAATTTGAAATCGGTCTATTTTGTTAATGCTAATATTGGTTTTATTGGCGGCTCAGGTGGTAAACTTTTTAAAACGATTAACGGCGGAACTTCTTGGTCGTCAATTACTGTAACCGGTGCCGTAACCGGCAGCTCTAATATTGTAAGCATTTACTTCGCAAATGAACAGAAAGGATGGGTTGTTTCTTCTACATCTTCTGCCGGCAGAGTCTTGCAAACGATTGATGGAGGAATAACATGGACAACAGGAGTTGATAATACAGCCGGCGATTTAGACGCCATGGATTTTTTTAATGAAGCTTCTGGCATTGTTGTTGGCGGTGGTGTTGGCAAATGCGATCTCTACTATACAACAAATGGTGCGACTTGGACTAAAGCTCCGGCGCCTTCATTCCCTGCTGGTTATACACGCACCGATATTAGAGGCGTCTTTATGGTAAATCAGAATGTTGCTTATGCAACGGGCTGGGGCTCATTGATAGGTGCTCAGGCAAGTATTCATCTTAAAACAATAGATGGCGGTGCAACCTGGACTTACCTTGCACAAACTGAACAAAACAAAACTTTCGATAATATGTATTCCCTCTATTTCCAAAATGAAAATACCGGCTTTGTTGTAGGAGGAGCACTTAAAGGATCTGTTGCTGCCAGAACGGTTGATGGAGGTATAAATTGGGTCCCGGTAAGCTTTCCCTCTGGTGCAACATTGAACAATATTTCCGGTTTTGGCAACAGTTTAATTGTTACAACAAATTCTGGTACATTTTTCAATTCAACAGATTTTGGTGATACCTGGAATTTGCTTACACCAATTCCTAACGCATCATTGTATTCTATTTCAACTGTAAACAACAATGTAATTTATGCAGCCGGTTTTGATGGTCTTGTTCTTAAATCTGTTGATGGCGGAAAAAATTGGATTAGCAGGTTTGCAAGTTCTAATAAAGTCTGCCCCAACATCCAAGCCGCTTACTTTGTTAATGAAAATGTTGGCTATCTTGCTCAAAGTTATGGCGCAGTTACAAAAACTATTGATGGCGGGGCAACGTGGTTTCAAGTAATGCCTGATGTGGCTGATAATGCTCTTTCAAACAACGGGGTTCATTTTGTTAATGCCGATTTAGGTTTTGTTGTAGGCAAGAAGGCAACTAATGTTGATGTGATATATAAAACAGTTAACGGAGGAACAACCTGGACAGAAAAAAATTCTATTGTTGCTTCAACGCTAAGAGCAGTTGCATTTGCAGATGCTCAGAATGGAGTTGTAGTTGGTGAAAAGTTGAAAGCTGCATATACAAACGATGGCGGAAATACTTGGCAGCTTTCAACATTTAACAACGTTCCATCCGGCTCTGCTTCTGCTAATTTAAGAGATGTTGTGTTTCTATCTAATAACAATGTTATTGCTGTGGGGGACAAAATTATTCTTCATTCAACAAACGGTGGTGCAGCATTTAATTTTGTTAATGTATCAAATCTTGGTGAATTACTAACAGGTGTTGGATTTAATTCAATTAGCAGCGGATGGGCAGTTGGTGGAAAATCTGCCACT
>DYHC01000283.1:0-1269 GCA_020724325.1 Melioribacter roseus | reverse complement strand
ACAGCAGACGGTGGAAGCAACTGGACAAATAAAGTTGACTACAATGTACTTGATGTAAACGGTTCTATTAATGATGTTGCTGTTAGCCCTTCCGGTAGTGTTTATATCTGCGGCGGAAACTCTACAATCTACGTTTTAGGTTCTCCTACAAATGTCGGCGGCGATGAACCAATGGCTCTAAAGTATTCTCTCAACCAAAATTATCCTAATCCTTTCAATCCTTCCACAAGAATTGAATACAGTATAGGAAAAGATGCGAATGTTTCTCTTAAAATTTTTGATTTATTAGGAAGAGAAGTTTCGGAAGTTGTAAATGAATATCAAAATGCCGGATTATATAGTGTAAGTATTGATGCAAATAAATTAAGCAGCGGAAACCGCCTCACTTCAGGAGTATATTTTTATCGTTTAGAAGTAGGCGGCTTTGTTGAAACAAAGAAAATGATTTATCTAAGATAATTGCATAAAGGAAAGCTATTGATGAAAAACATTATCTCTTTTTGTGCTGCTCTGGTAATTATTAATGGAATTTATTTTTCTGCATCTGCTCAAATTCCTGATGGATACCAGAATGGTTTGAAAGTTATTAATAAACAAGATCTTAAAAAATATATTACTTATTTAGCTTCGGACGAATTGAAAGGACGTGCATTTGGTACGGAAGAAGACTCAACAGCAGCACGGTTCATCGCAAAAAAATTTAATGAGTTCGGGCTAATTCCTTATGATGATTTTGTAAATCCGGTTAAACTCAGAAATCCGAAAAGCAAACAGTTAAAAAAATCGGGAGGAAATTCGTCTCCCGATTCTTTCGACGAATATTTCCAGCGGTTTTATTTAATTGAGTCGAAATTAAACGAATCTTCAAGTAAGCTGAAACTAGTAAAAAAATCCGATCCGGGGTTTAAATCATATCTTTACAATTATGGTCAAGATTATATTATCGATTACAGCTCAAACAAAAATGTTGAACTCAGAGGTCAGCTTGTTTTCCTTGGCTACGGAATTGATAAACAGGAAAATGGTTATAACGATTATATAACAGACGATGGAAAGGCAATTGATGTAAGAAATAAGATCGTCATTATGGTCGATGGTTTTCCGCAAGAATCAGATTCATCCAGTTTCTTCAATAAATCGAAAAACAGGGAAATTAAAAATATCAAACAGAAAGCCAAAACTGCTTTTGAAAACGGTGCGCTTGCAGTATTGGTTGCTCAATCACCATTAAAAAATTTGCCTTTATTCGGTATAAAGGTTGAGAACCTC
>DYHC01000282.1 GCA_020724325.1 Melioribacter roseus | reverse complement strand
AAACAATTCTTACTTTATAAGGTATTGAAAGCAGGAGAAAATTGATGGTTACAATAAATCTCTTATTCTTGCTCATACTCAGGAACTTAGGAACTCAGCTCCATTATTGGTTTTCAGTACTTCTAATGACAAATCTGGGTTTATATTAATTTGTGCTTAGGTGTCTTTGCGGCAAATACTTTTTGAAAGTATGCGTAACATCGGTTAATAAAAAACACCTCCAGAGTAAAATGCATTTCATTTAAAAGCAGAATTTTGTAATAATAGCAGCGAGTTTGTGGACTTTTAGAAGAATAAGCGAATGAATAAAAAATCTACGGTTTTACTGGTTGTTTCATCTCTATTATTGATCGATTCAATTATAATTGGATATTCCGGTAAAGAGAAACACAATTACGATGTTTCATTCAATCCTAATTCAAATAAAAAAGAAAATAATAATTTCATCAATTTTAGCATTGAGCCGTTTTATGAAATAAACAAAGTAAGATTTATAGTTACGATGGAATTTCCCGGGGACAAATCGGGCGAAACCAAAATTTTAATTCCAAATGAGTTCGCGGGTCAAAAGAATCTGGAAGGAATTAAATTCTTAAAACCTCTTTCCGAAAGTACATCTATAATTAATACAGATAATATTGATCAAAAAATTATTAAGCATCAGCCGGAATCAATTGTAAAACTTTATTATCAGGTTGAAGAAATAAGAGACGATGATATTGAGCTGGGCAATAATTACATGGTTATTCTGAACAAATCCTTTTTTCATTTCCTTGGAGAAACATTTTTTATTCTGCCGATGTGGGATTGGCACAGCAGCTGCAGAATAAGAATTTCCTGGAATCATATGCCGTTTACCTGGACTTTTGCTAATAGTTTTGGAGTAAACGAAAAAGTACAGACGATAAATACATCGCTTGCACAATTTTCCGGTTCTATATTCACCGGCGGTGATTTTAGAATTTCTAAGAAGCAAATCGGTAGTAATCCGGTTTATTTATCAATCCGCGGTTCATGGAATTTTTCCGATGATCAGTTCCTGGAACTTGTAAGAAATATTTTAAGAGTTGAGAGAGATTTCTGGAACGATAATAATTTCCCATTCTATATTATTACTGTAATTCCAATTGAAGGACGCGGAGATCAGGGCGGAATTGGCAGAACAAATGCATATAGTTTGTTTTTATCCAAAGACAGAATAATTGACTACCCTCTTAAAAGAATTCTGGCGCATGAATCGTTTCATACATGGCTGGGCAGTAGGATGAAATTTGCCGAACCCGAAGTACTTGTATACTGGTTCAAAGAGGGTTTCTGCGATTATTACACACGCCTTCTTTTACTAAGAGCAAATCTTATTACACTTGATGAATATGTTGACGAGTATAATAAAATTCTTTATGCATATTATACTTCGCCGGTTCGAAACGAAAAAAACGAACGCATTGCAATGGAATTCTGGACAAATCAAAGTATAATGAAACTGCCTTACATGAGGGGCGATATAATTGCTCATAACCTTAACGCAATAATTTATAATAATAGCGGCGGAGTTAAATCTTTGGATGATTTTATGCGCGATTTATACAACAGGTCTATTCACGAATCGTTGACTATCTCTAACGGTAGTCTCAGCGCATTAATACGATTTTACGCCGGGGAAAAAGCATTATCCGGTATAATGACAACTGTAAACTCCGGTTCAATACTTAAAAGCCGGGCAGATGCGCTTGGACCTTGTTTCATTATGGAAATTGAATCTTACAGAAAGTTATGGTTAATAGGAGAATTGTTCGAAATACCTGCTTATAAATTAAAGCCGGAATACAATTCCAACAATAAAAAATGTTTGCAGTGGTTTGGTGTGGATTAACAGGCTCTAATCAATATTTAGGAATTGAGTATTTGTTAATTCCCATTAAAGTCTTTTAAAATTTATAAAAAAATATAATGCTATTTTTTTTTGACAGGAGAAACGAATTCTTTCCTGACATTTTTATCTAAGCTTATTCAAAAGGAAGTTTAGCAGCTGATCTGTTTTTACTCTAACCTGTTCCATAGAGTCGCGTTCTCTAACAGTAACGGTATCATCCAAAGTTGTTTGAGTATCAACAGTAACGGAGAAAGGTGTTCCGGCTTCATCCATTCTTCTGTATCTTCTTCCAATTGCGCCTTTATCATCATAAAAAATTCTTAGGAACGGTCTTAATTCAGTTTCAATTTTGCGGGCAATTTCCGGCATACCATCTTTATTAACAAGAGGAAGAATAGCAGCTTTAATTGGAGCGAGCTTAGGATTAAATCTTAACACGCTTCTTAATTCCCCGTTTACATCTTCTTCGTAATACGAATCAATTAGGAAAGCCATAAATGAACGGCTGGCACCGGCAGATGTTTCGATAATAAAAGGAATATATTTCTCTTTCGATTCATCATCAAAGTATAGCTGGGATTTGCCGGAAAATTGCTGGTGGCGGCTCAAATCGAAATCCGTTCTATTATGAATGCCTTCTATCTCGCCCCAGCCAAAAGGAAATTCGTATTCTATATCGGTAGCGTTCTTTGCATAATGTGCTAATTTTTCTTTTGGATGATCATGAAAACGAAGTTTGGCTGGTGTCATGCCCAAAGTTTTGAACCACTCCATTCTTCTTTCTTTCCATTCCTCGTAAAACTGATTGTCTGTTCCGGGTTTGCAAAAGAATTGCATTTCCATCTGTTCAAATTCTCTGGTGCGGAAAAGGAAATTTTTTGTGTTTATTTCATTACGGAAAGCTTTGCCGATCTGTGCAATTCCAAACGGAACCTTTTGACGGCTTGAATTAGCGACATTCAGAAAATTTACAAATATTCCCTGAGCTGTTTCTGGACGCAGATAAATAATGTTTGTAGAATCTTCAACAGGGCCAAGAAATGTTTTGAACATCAGATTAAATTTTCTTGGCTGTGTAAAAGTGCCTTTGTTACCGCATTGCGGACAGTTAATTATGCTAAGAAATTTTTCGGAACGGTTCTGATCTTCCAGAATTTCATTAAACTTTTCTTCTAAAGAAATTTCTTTTATATCTGCCGAGGCATCAAACTCTTTAAGATATTTCTCTTTATTTTTTGCCGAGATCATTTCGGTTAGTGTATCGAGGCGGAATCTTACTTTACATTGTTTACAGTCTATCATCGGGTCCGTAAAGTTCTCTACATGTCCGCTTGCCTCCCAAACACGTGAATGCATTAGAATTGAGGAGTCAAGCCCTTCAATATCTTCGCGGTAAGTCATGGTTTTCCACCATTCCTCTTTAATATTTTTCAACAGTTCAACACCGAGCGGACCATAATCCCAGCAGCCATTAAGTCCGCCGTATATTTCGCTCGATTGAAATACAAATCCTCTTCTCTTTGCAAGTGATACAATTTTTTCTACAGTTTCATTTTGACCTTTCGCGATGATACACCTCTGTTTTTTGTGTGCAAATATAAGAAAAAGTGGTTAGATGTTAGAAATGCTTATGAATCTGATGATTATGGCATTACTTATTTGGGGATAGTAAATATAAAGTTGGTTCCTTTCCCCGGCTGGCTCTCAACTAAAATTTTTCCTTTATGAAGATTAATAAACTCCTTACATAAAATAAGACCCAGTCC
>DYHC01000281.1:1520-3646 GCA_020724325.1 Melioribacter roseus | reverse complement strand
GCGGCGCGCTCGATTTTATTCAGAAACCTTTTACATTCGATGAAATTTTGAGCGTTATAAAAAGATGCATCAAATACAGAGAACTGACCGATCCTTCGGCAAAAAATTCCAGTTCCATTGTTTATGTTCCGTGTCCGGTTAAATATTTTAGATTGGGCTACTCATGCTGGGTTAACCAATGTAATGACGGGTCGGTAAGTATTGGCGCAACAGATATATTTATCAAAACATTGGAAAATATAACTATGCTTGAATTCCTCGAAAACGATACAACTATAAATCAAGCTGAGCCAATATTGAAATTATTTTCTGAGGATGGTTCAGTAAATCTGCTCTATTCTGCTATAAGCGGAAGAATTATAGAGAGTAATCAAAAATTATTAAGCGACATAAATTTATTAGAAAAAGATCCTTACTTCGCCGGCTGGCTGTACAGAATTATTCCAAGTCAACTCGAATTAGAAATGAGTATGTTAACACCATGCAGTTCGGATCGCTAAAAGGAAATTAAAAAAGGAGATCTACTATGCCTCTCTTCATATTAGCTTTGGTACTATTTATTGTGGCAGATGTAATAATCAGATTCACAATTAAAAAAATGAATGAGAAAAAACTTCGTAAAGAACGCGAAGAAATCCTGAATGAAAGCATTAACATCGACTTTAGCACTGAAGCCATTTCTCTAAAACGTGCAGACGTTCCAAATCCTAAAGCCAGAATTTTATGCGTTGATGATGAAGATGTTGTTCTAGATAGTTTTAGAAAAATACTTGTGCTTGACGGTTATTCTGTTGATACGGTTAATTCCGGACACGAAGCAATGAATTTAATTAAGGCACATCACTACGATTTTGTCTTTACAGATCTTAAAATGCCGGTTATGGATGGAGTTGAAGTAACAAAAATTGTAAAACATTTGCGCCCTGATATAGACGTAATAATTATTACCGGTTATGCTACTGTAGAAACAGCAGTGGACTGTATGAAACTTGGTGCTATGGATTATGTTCAAAAACCATTTACAGAAGATGAATTGCTGGAATTCACTAAGAAATCCCTCATCAAACGTCAGGACAGAATTCAGAAACAACTTAAACCGCGTGTCCATATTGCACATATAAGCGAAAAAGAAAAATTATGCACTGGTGAATTTGCTATTCCGGGTGGAGTTTTTATTTCGGAAGGTCATTGTTGGACTTCTATTGGGCAGGACGGAACCGCTAAAATTGGTATTGATGATTTCGCAAAAAAATTAATAGGTAAAATTACAGGCATTGATTTCCCTAATCTTGGAATGAATATAATAAAGGGACAACCATTATTCAGCATTAAGCAAGGGAACAGAATTGTACAATTCTTATCACCCGTTAGTGGACAGGTAAAAAATATAAATCATGAATTAACAGAAGACCTTGAAGCACTTGACTTTACTCCTTACGAAAAGAACTGGATTTGTTCTATTGATGCCGATAAACTCGATTCCGAATTGACACAATTAAAAATAGGGAAAAATGCAGTTGTTTACTATCAAGAGGAAATTGACAGGTATATAAAGCTAATAAAAGAATTAGTTAAACCCGATTCAACAGAAAGCTTTGAACTTCAGTGGGGACAATTAGAAAAGCTTGATGAAAAAGAATGGTATATGATTACAGGAGAGTTCTTCAAGAATTAATCGACCAAATAGATTTTGAGAAAGGGATTTAGTCAATTCTTATTGAGATTATGAAAAATTATTACTCGTCAGTAATATTTCATTTCTAAAGACTAATTTGACAAAATCGTCTTAAGTAAATATTTTGCTGAAAAGGATACTAAAATCCATTATCTTGTTTATGAGAAATTTTTATCCATAAAAAGAAACACTATTTATTTTGCATGAGTTAAAGATCATTTTTCTGCTCAAATATCGAATAAAATTAATAACCAGCTTTTAATGTTTTTTGCACGATATTTGAAAAAACAAAGTCAATTTATAAGTCTGAAAAAAATATTGAGGTTCATTTGAATATAAAATACCTTTTCTGCCCATCCCTAAAACTATTTTTAATTGTTTCTACTTTAATTGCTTTTCAAAAGTTATAACTCATGAAAACAGAATTTATGCAGCAGACATAAGCGGTCAA
>DYHC01000281.1:0-1510 GCA_020724325.1 Melioribacter roseus | reverse complement strand
TTGCCACGAAACGTCAATTAAAATGTCTGTTCATGCAGAAGCGATTGATTGCCAGGGATGTCATGATGACGTTGTAAACGAAGACCATATAGAGAAAGGTGCAAAAAAAGTTAGTTGTGCAACCTGTCATGAAGAATTTGTTCGCTCAGTTAATTCCGACATTCATCATAGACTGAAAGTAAAGAATCCGCCTAACTGTGTTAAATGCCATGGAAATCACGAAATTCAAAAGCCTCCTACAGATAACAGACTTAAAGTGAAAGAATATTGTAATAAATGTCACACCTCAGCAACTCTTTTAGGAAATTATCATTCTGTTACAAGAATAGACAAAAACAATTGTATTAGTTGTCATAAGAAAATTGATACTAGAATTACTCTCCCCTCTTCGGTTCACAAAAATCTGGACTGTTCGGATTGTCATAACTTTATTGCAAACAACCTTAAGAATCATCCAAAAAACTTAAAAGTAACTCTATCGGCTGATTGTTATGTCTGTCATGGAGATATTGCAAAAGAACATAAAGAAAGCATTCACGGAATTGCATTAAGCGAAGGAATTGACGAGGCAGCAAAATGCTGGGATTGCCATGGTTCGCATGATATTAAAAAAGTAAAAGAAGAGGCAAGCAGAGTCCATCCAAAGAATATTGCCGCAACCTGCAGCAAGTGCCACGACAATTCCGAATTAACAAAAAAATATGATATAGCACTTCCAACACCGGGGATGAAATATTCTCATTCTATTCATGGTAAACTTGCCTTAGCCGGAAGAACCGATGCACCAAGCTGTACCGATTGCCACGGGGTTCATAATATTAAGAATAAAGTTCAACCGGGAAGTAAGATTTCAACATTTAACGCTCCAAACTTATGCGGGCAGTGTCATAAAGAAATTTCTGAAGATTATCAAAAATCGATTCACTGGATCCGTGCAAAAAAAGGTTTTAGAGAATCCCCTGTCTGCGGCGACTGCCATAGCGAGCATTCAATACATTCAATTACTTCGGGAAACCAAAGATTAGAAGCTAAGAAAATTCAAGAGCAGACTTGTATAGTTTGTCATGAGAATCCAAGAATAGCAGAACGATTCGGAAAACCTGGCGGACAATCAACATTATATCAGGATAGTTATCATGGATTAGCTGTAATGCGCGGAAGCGAAAAATCCGCAATGTGTGTTGACTGTCATAACGTTCACAAAATACTGCCGAAGGATCATCCCGAATCTTCTGTAAATGAATCTAATGTTACGGCTACTTGTCAGAAATGTCATCCGGATGCTACTCCTGTTTTTTCTCAAAGCTATTCACACAGAACGATGAATGAAACTTCTGCAAAAATCGAAAACTTTGTAGCCGATTTATACTTCTGGTTAATCGTTTCAATAATAGGCGCTATGATTATTCACAACCTTCTCATTTACATTTACGAAGTGAAAAGAAAGCGCAGAAATATGAAAGGTGAAATTATAATTCCTAGATTTACAAAAAACGAAGTTATTCAACAT
>DYHC01000280.1 GCA_020724325.1 Melioribacter roseus | reverse complement strand
AAATCCTTTCTTTTGGTTAACAATTTTTTGCCTCAATTAGGTCAATTTCCAGAAGATAAGCTACGTTCGACTACGCCTCACTCCGCTTAGCTTCTACCTCCTTATTAATAATTTACACAAGATTTTTTACACTCCCTAAAGGTTTTTTTGTTTTTATATCCTTCTTTTTTGACTTGAACAATTTGAAATAATTACATAGAGTTCCCACGCGGTTTACCTCTTCTCCTAAAATATTACTCTTGAAAATCATACTTATAAGAAAAAATAGAGGTGCAGAATGAAAAAGAAATTTCCGGTTCAATGTAATTTTATATAACAAAAAATTTACAGCGCTATAAAATTATTTTTAAAATAACACATAAGCCGTTATGAAAAAGTTATCAATTATTTTAGTATGTATTACTATTTTATTATCGTGCGATAAAGTAGTCGACAGTAAATCCAGCGATTCAAAAGCAAATGCTGGTGAAGACCAAGAAACGTATGTGGGAAGCTATGCAGTATTGGATCCCACAAAAAGTATTATTGTTAATGAAGCAGTTGATCTTGTTGAATGGATTCAAGACATAAACAATCCGGAAGTAATATTTGTTTTTGCCACTTCATTAGTCGAAAAGTCTTATGTCGGATTTGTTAAGGAAGGCATTTACAGATTAATGCTTAAGATAAGCTGTAAAAGCGGCAGCGTTTTTACAGATGATCTTGTAATAATAGTATATCCAAGGCAGGTGAGTCTTATAGAAGATGTTAACCTTGAAGCAAGAATACGACAGGCGCTTAATTGTAAAGAAGGTGATTTGACTGCCGAGAAACTGCTGATGCTAGATTCTTTATCCAATTATAATTTTCCATTAAAAAATAAAATAGCAAGCATAAAAGGGATGGAGAATTGTGCAAATCTAAGATATTTAGCATTAGGTCTACAAAGTTTCGGTGATTTAGCACCCCTCTCTAATTTAATTAAGCTAACATTCTTAAATCTAAATCAAAACTATACTATTGAAGACATTTCTCCTCTGTATAGCTTGGTTGAACTTAAGACACTTATACTTTACAGCAACCCGATTAAAGATATAAGCGCACTTCGAAATCTAACCAATCTGACATATCTGGACATAATGGATACGCCTATAATTGATATAAGTTCGTTAACCAATTTGATAAATCTACAGATACTATACGCAAGTGGTGTTGGTGTAAGAGTAGGTTTTAATTGTATTGAACCGCTTAGAAATTTAATAAACCTAACTCATCTTGATATAGCTGGCAGAGGAATTACTAATATAAAACCGCTAGAAAATTTAACCAATCTCCTGTTGTTGGAAGTAAGTTATAACAATCTAAAAGAAATCTCTGCAGTATCTAAGATGAAAAAATTGATACGTTTATACGTAAGAAAAAATAAAGTTGAAGACATAACAGGAATCAGAAATTTAGAAAACCTTGATTTTCTAGATGCCGCAGATAACGAGATAAAAGATATAACTGAACTGCAATATTTACCGAAGATACATTTAATAGGATTAAGCGGAAACAGGATAGAAGATTTATCGCCTCTGGTCAATAACCCTAACCTCGGTAAAGGTGTATATCTCTATATCGGCAGAAATCCTCTAAATGATAAATCAAGAAATGAGTATATACCCAAATTAATTGGAAGAGGAGTTACTGTTTATAATATGTAAATGAAAAACTATTCCTCATCAAGTGGAAGAATTAAAAAAATAAGACAGGGAGAAGTAAAAAATGAAAAAGATCTTTTTATTTATTATTCCTATTGTTTTAAGTATCGTGGGAATTTACGCCCAGGATATTGATAAGCAACTGGCCATAACAGAGGTGTATCTTGATTCAAAGAATCAGGAATTCTGGATTGAGATTTTTAATCCAACAGATAACGAATTAGTATTGAATAGCTTCAGGATTTCCGGCATAAGGGCTTTAAATGTATTGCCACCTGAAATCAGGAAGCAAAATGGCATTAAGCTAAAGCCAAATGAATACTTAGTGATTTGTTCGGATATTAATTCTTTTACGACTAAGTATAGCAGCGATGTAAAAGTAGTGGAAGTAAGTCTATTGAAGAATATAGTAGACGGAGGATTTGTTACAATAAATAACCTTGATGGTTATGAAAGCACAAAAAAAATAATCCGTTTTGGAGAAAAAGAAAAATCATCGAATGTCGCCGGTGTTGTTGGTGATAATGAAGTGCTTGCTTTCTCTAATGATGACATGAGCTACTCAAGAGAAATAAAAAAGAATGGGGAAGTTTCCGGCTGGTCAAAAATAATTCCAACACCAGGTAAATAAGAGAGACGAGAAAATGAGAAATACTATATCAATTATCGTATTATTTTTTCTCTTAATACCAACGACAGCATATTCACAAAACTGGAATGCAGTTTGTGTTGGTATTAATGATTATCCAGGTTCAGGTAATGATCTTGATTGGTGTGTTAATGATGCAACCGCAATGAAATACTATTTAGAGACTTATAAACAATATAACAGCAATAGAGTAATTCGTATTATTAATGGTGATGCATCTGAAAATGCTATTCAAACAGTAATGCAAAATATGTCAACTTCCGCTGGTAATACAAACTTATTTCATTTTGCCGGACATGGCGATTCACAGGAATTAGGCGGCAGCAATGGGTTGGTGCCTGCTAATTCATTAAGTGCAAGAATTACTCAGGGTGAATTGCAGACTAATTTTGGGTCTACCTACAACCAAATTACAGCATTTCTTGATGCTTGTGGTACTGGAATTTTCCCTCGCGATATGACAAAAGGAGTTATATCTTCAGCTTGTAGAGCAGATGAATATGCAGGTGAGAGTTCATCAATTGAACATGGTTACTATACTTATTATTTATTAGCTGGTCTAACTCAAACAAGTATTACCACAGCAGAGCAATTACACAATTATGCAGCACCTTTAACAACACAAGCAAATCCCAGACAGCATCCACAGCTTGGAGATAGTTTTACTGGTTACTTAAGTGTTTATAATTCTGCTTATACTCTGTCAGGAACAATATCACGACATGAAACCTGGAGTGCTGGATCAATTCTTCCGGGCAATGTTTATGTCCCAACTGGAGTTACGTTAACAATTTGTTCCAATTTAAATCTGACTTTAAATGGATATTCCATTATTTCAACGGGTGGTACAATAACAATTCAGAGTGGTGCAACTTTAAATGGTCTTTTAGCAACTCTCAAATCAGGGAGTGATATTAAGGGAATATATCCAACCTCTTATACAGTACAGCAGTTAATCGATATATGTTCATCTGGTTGGAGTATTAATCTTGCATCGGGTACATATACAGAAAATATAACAAACGATAACTATAATGTAGCCATAGTAGGAACAGGAACAAACTCAACCACAATAAACGGAACAGTAACATTCAACAGTGCCGATTACTCAAGTCTTAAAAACGCAGCAGTCAATGGCAAGATATCGGTAAATAATTCAAGCAGCGTAGTAATAGATAACGTAAAAGCCAACAACTCAAATTGTTATATAGATGCTTATGGAAGTTCAGTAACAATAGATGATTATATTTCTGAAGTAACCCAAACACGCGGATTATATGCACATAATGGATCAAGTGTAATGCACTCCCAAAGTCAAGACAAAAATTATTAAAAAAGAGTAGAGACATT
>DYHC01000279.1:2279-3695 GCA_020724325.1 Melioribacter roseus | reverse complement strand
GGTATTGGATTTGACGGATCAAGTTACGGGTTTAAGAAAGTTGAAAACAGCGATCTGATTCTAATTCCCGATCTTGATACAGCTGTTATCGACCATTTTAGAGAAGCACCTACATTAAGCTTTTATTCCAATATTGTACTCACAGATGAAAAGAGAACACGTTTTTCTCAGGATGGAAGGTCCCTTGCCAAGCAAGCAGAAGACTTACTTAAGAAAACTACAGGAACCGATCAATCCATGTGGGGACCTGAATTTGAATTCTATATTTTCTCTAAAGTAAACTACGATACCAGGACTGCAACTTCTTACTATACAGTTGAACATGCAGAAGAATTTTATAAGAAAGCATATCATGCAGCAAATCCGTTCGATATCTATGACGATTTCCGCGACGAAGCATGCAAACTATTAACTAAATTCGGCATCAATGTTAAGTATCATCATCACGAAGTTGGTGAAAGAGGTCAGCAGGAAATTGAGACCTATTTCTCAAATCTATTAGATACTGCAGATAATATTGTAACAGCAAAGTATGTTCTTTTTAATTTTGCCCGTCAAAAAGATTTATTTATAACATTTATGCCCAAGCCGATGTATCAGCAAGCCGGAAACGGAATGCATCTTCACCTGTTTCTAACCAAAAAAGGGAAAAATGCGTTTTATAAAAAAGGAGCTTATGGAAATTTGAATGAGACGGCTCTTTATTTTATTGGAGGTTTATTGAAACATGCACCGGCTCTTTCTGCATTTACAAATCCAAGTACAAATTCGTATAAACGATTGGTCCCGGGTTTCGAAGCTCCTGTTGCTTTAACATACGGACAGGGTAATAGAGCATCTGCAATCAGAATTCCAAAGTATGTTTCCAATCCTGAAGAAGTACGTTTCGAATACCGTCCGCCAGATGCAACTGCAAATCCATATTTATGTCTTTCAGCAATTCTGCTTGCCGGAATTGATGGTGTTGTTAATAAAATTGATCCGGTTAAAGAAGGATTTGGCCCTTTCGACCGTAACTTTTTAGATGAAGAAACAAAACATAAAATACACTTGCTGCCAAGGAATTTAGCCGAAGCGCTTGATGCACTTGAAGTTGACCACGAATTCCTTAGAAGAGGGAACATCTTTACAGATGAGCTGCTGGATCAATGGGTTAAAATTAAAACCGAGGAAATCCAGGCAATTGGTACAATGCCTCATCCGTTCGAATATAAGATGTATTTTAACTTGTAAACGATTTTGTGAAGCGGATTTTGAAAGTTTGTTTTATCATAATCCGCTCATTATATTTTCTTTCGAAAAAAGAAATTCTAAATGATTATTCGATTTCGTTTCTATTTTCTTATTACACTCAGTCTCTTTTCTTTCCTCTTAAGTAAAATCTGTGCACAAACAACTTTAACAGAAAACTCGAAA
>DYHC01000279.1:0-2269 GCA_020724325.1 Melioribacter roseus | reverse complement strand
AAAATTGAATTCTCAATTGGATACGGCGATCAGCAATTTTACTTTCTTGGTTCAGGTGTAAAACTTAATGTTGATTATTCATACGAAATTTTATTTGCTCAATTCCAATACATGTATTCTCTTCTTAACAATAATTCTTTGGAATTAAGCCTTCTGCTGCAATCTGAATATGGAGTAACATATTATAAACCCAGCAAAAGTATTCAGGTTGAATTGAGAAGTCATGAAATTGGTTTTAGTGCCGGTACTATTTTATCGTTCAGTATAATAAATGATTTTTTTTATGCTTACTTACTCATTTCAGCAGGTCCTCACTATTCTAAGAAAACTCCGGATAGACAGATCTCCGGCTTTATGTTTAATAGTAACGCTAATGTTGGAATTAATATTTATATGCAGAGTAATCTGTTGTTCGATCTGCGTACCGGTTTCAGACATTTGTCGAATGCTAATTTAGAACTTCCTAATCGTGGAATTAACAATTTGATAATAAGCATAGGATTGATATATCATTTGGGAAGTTAGATGAATTACTTAGATTCAATTTTGGATAAGTTGTAATTGAAAATACTCGCGATAAATATAAAATACCTGGGCGATCTGGTTGTTTCAACGCCGGGAATCAGATCGCTTAGCAAAGCTTATCCTGATTCCGAAATTGTTTTATAGGTAAGAAAAGGATTTGAATCCATATTTGAAAAAAATCCTTTCATAAAAAAAATAATTTCTTTCGATCCGGAGTTAAAAGGTAATTCCAGCGTAAAAAAATTTTTAGCAGGGCTAAGTTTTATTATTAATCTGAGAAGAGAAAAATTTGATGTGGTAATTGTTCTCCATCCAGGTGATCGAACAGCATTCTGGGCTTGGTGCTCTGGTGCTAAGATTAGAATTGCTCCAGCAAATCAGAGTTTTTCGTTTCTATTTAACAGGAAAATTTATGTTGAAGAAAACTCAATTAGTTATCTGGATTATTATAACAGAATAATTTCTTCTCTTGGTGTAACAATCGATTCAAACAGAACCGAAATTTTTTTACCCGGTAAAGAATTAAACTATGCAAAGAATTTTTTCAAACGGAATAATTTCGATGAAAATAATATAATTGTTGGAATTCATCCGGGGGCAAGCGAACCATCAAAAATCTGGAAAACCGAGAACTTTATTCAATTGATCAATAAACTATTGTGTAACAATCTAATTCGAATTATTGTTTTTGAAGGTCCTCAGGATAAAAAAGCATGTTCTGTGTTGTTCAATGAATTTTCGAATAATACCAAAATTGCTTTCCTTAAAACAGATATAATGAAAGTAGCTGCAGTAATTAGCAGATGTAACTTATTTATTGTAAATGATACCGGAACTCGACATGTTTCGGTTGCTGTTGGAACTCCTGTTCTTGCTCTTATGCCGCAAGATTATGAAAAGTGCTGGAGCTTTTATACAGAAGAAACTAAACATTATATATTAACCGGAAAAAGAATTTTAGATTCTCATAATTCCAAACCATTTCTGGATGGAATTACCGCGGAAGAAGTTTACAATTATGCAGGAAAAATTTTAAAATTATGGTAAAGAAAGATTTTAAGCAGATATTAATAATTAAATGGGGCGCGCTGGGTGATCTTGTTGCTTCTACACCAGCCATGAAAGCTGTTCGCGATAATTATCCGGAAGCAAATATTATTCTCCTTACAAATCCGCTTATGAAGCAATTAATTCCGCCCGGATTCCTTGTAGACGAACATGTTATTGTGAATACAAATAGAAACAAGGTTGAAGACTCGGTTTTTAAACAACTTTTTCTTGCGTTAAAACTTAGACGAAAAAAATTTGACCTTGCAATTAATTTACGCTGGACTTCGGAACGCGCTGCTCTTTTTACTTACCTTTCTGCCGCGCGTGCAAGAGTAAGCAGCGGTCCCAAAAAAATGATGAATCTATATACTGTCAAGATAAATCATCCTACAGGACGATATCACGAAATTAACCGAAACCTTGATATCATTAGAGCATTAGGATTGACAGTTAATGATGATAATCCGATTACATATATCTCAGACGAGGATCAAAAATTTTCAGAAAATTTCTATTCGCGTTACAATTTGAATAGAGAAACAACAATTACGATTCATCCCGGAGCCAGCAAATCTATTAGAGCTTGGCTTCCAGAAAGATTTGCTGAAATAGGAAATCGGATAATTGAAAAATTTGGTATGAACATTATTGTTACCTGGGGCGATAAAGAATCTGATCTTGCCGACAAAATAGT
>DYHC01000278.1 GCA_020724325.1 Melioribacter roseus | reverse complement strand
AATTCATAATTCCAGAAGCTGGTAATGTAAAATTATCGGTTTATAATGTTTTGGGGCAGGAAGTTGCTCAGCTTGTAAAAGGTTATAAAGATGCCGGCACATACAATATAACATGGAATGCTACAAATATATCAAGTGGAATTTATTTTTACAGATTAGAATCAGCAGGTAATGTTATTACAAAGAAAATGACTTTGCTTCGGTAATTAAATTTTCTCTCTCCATTTCTCTTCTCCGGGCGTCGCAAGGCGCCCTTTTTTTATTCTAAAATAATCTTTGGGTATGAATTATTCTGGTATTTATTCGGTTAACCCTTTTTCTTATTTTGTTTCTAAAATTTTGCAGATATAATGAAAATTAATTTCTATCTAATACCGCTTATATTCTTTTTAAATTACTCAGATTTATTTAATCAGGATTTTCATTCCGCCTATAATAAATATGATAAATTAATTAATACTTCCTCCTTTACCAGACATATTAATTTTCTTGGAAGCGACTTATTAGAAGGAAGAGGAACCGGATCTACAGGCGGAAATTTAGCGGCAAGGTACCTTGCATTAGAGTTAAGTAAAATCGGATTAAAACCGGCTGGTAACGATAATACTTTCTATCAGAATATTCCGATGCACGGAAGCAGAGCTTTAAATACATCAAGACTTACCTTATTCAATAAAAATGATCAGCATGAACTAAAATTGAATGAAGACTATCTTCTTTATCAATCCGGTTCCCAAACATTTATTCCTACACCTACAGAACTTGTATTTGTTGGATATGGAATTATTTCAACGGAATTTGATTATAATGATTATCAGGAAGTTGACGTTGAAGGAAAGATTGTTGTATTTATTGAAGGAGAGCCGTATTCAAACGATAAAGATTTTTTCAATGGCGAGCTTCCTACAATTTATAGTTACCCGGAATCAAAACAGAAAATAGCAATTTCGCGCGGTGCAAGAGGAAGTATTTTAATTCCTCTGCCGGGCAAAAGCTGGGAAAAAATGCAAAATGTATTTGCATTCGAAAATATTTCTCTTGCATATACCGTCTCATCTAATTTTAGTGCTCTATTTAATTATGATTCCGCTGATAAAATATTCTTTAACTCTCCTTACTCTTTGGATGATGTTATTCAAATGCATTTAGCAAATAGAATAAAAAGTTTTAATCTGGATGCTAAATTATTATTCCGTGGAGTATTTCAGGAAAGAGATTTTATTGCTCAGAATGTTATCGGGTTGATTGAAGGAGGCGATCCTAAATTAAGAGACCGTTATTTAATTGTTTCTGCTCATTACGACCATTTAGGGATTGGTCCGGTGATTAAAGGCGACTCGATTTATAACGGTGTTTACGACAATGCTGCCGGAGTAGCTGCATTGCTGGAATTAGCCAGAGTTTTTAGTCAATCCGGTTTAACACATAAACGATCTATCATTTTTCTGTTCCTTACAGGTGAAGAATCCGGATTACTCGGTTCAAAGTATTACACTAACAATCCGATTGTGCCGCTTTATAAATCAGCTGCTAATATTAATATTGACGGCATAGCATCATTCGATAGATTTAAAAGCATTATTGGAGTTGGAAGTGAGTTTTCAACATTATATAATTTTCTTGATAATACTGCATCAAAGTTTGGTCTGGGTATTGTAGATATTCCTACGCAATTCAAGTTCCATGATGCATTCTCAAAATCGGATCAGGTTGCATTTGCAAATGCTGGTATTCCATCTATGCTTGTTGCTGAAGGATTGGATTACGAGAATTTATCCGTTGAGGAAGGACTCGCTAAATATATTGAGTACTCAACAAAATATTATCATACACCATTTGATGATCTTCAATTACCCATTAATTTGGATGCTGCAAAACAGCATATTGTAATTTTACTATCATTGATAGATGATCTTGCTAATAATTCTTACGAACCCGAATGGAATAAAGGTTCGCCATACCTAAACGCACGATTAAGAACTATTGCGGAGAAAAAGTAGATGAAAAAAATTTTTCTTGCATCGTTGTTGATAATTTTACTTTTGTATGGTTGTTCTTCAACTTCCGTTAGGGTTGCTTCAATTCGAATTAAAGGTTCGGATACGATGCTTCAGCTTACAGATTTATTAGCCCAGTCGTATATGGAGCAGCATTCCGGTATTTCAATTTATGTGGATGGCGGTGGAACTGCTTCCGGTGTCCGCTCTCTGATTAGAGGCGAAATTGATATCTGCACTGCCTCCAGGAATCTGGAACCAGAAGAAGTAAAATTACTTGCAGATAATTTCGGCACTATTGGAATATCATATTTAATTGCCAAAGATGGACTCTGCATTTATCTTAATCCTGAAAACCCTGTTAACAATTTTACAAAGAACCAGCTGACAGATATTTTTATGTGTAATCTTACTAATTGGAATCAGGTTGGCGGACCGGATAAAGCAATATCATTGATCATTCGTAACCCTAACTCAGGGACTTATCTTTACTTTAAGGAACATCTTTTAGAAGGTAAAGAATACTGCGCTAATGCTGCTATTGCATACACTACAGAGAATGTAATCGATCAAATCAAAAGAAATAGATTTGCAATTGGATACGGCGGAGTTGCATTCAAATCAGAAATTAAACTTGCAAGAATTGATAATATTTTACCAACTGAAGAAAATATTAGAAACGATAGATATCCGGTTACAAGATATCTTCATTTTTACACACTTAATCAACCTACCGGTGCTGTTAAGGATTTTATTGATTGGGTTTTAGGTCCAGCTGGTCAAAAGATTATTAAGAACAACGGTTTTGTTTCATTATTCGAAATTAATTACTGACTCATTGCAGATATTAAATTTTACAAATAAATAGTAGACTTAAAACAGAAGAGCGGGATGTAAATATGAAAACAAATATTAATATTGAAATAGAGAATCTGAAAACCAACTTAATAAAAATGGCTTCGTTAGTTGATGAGCAGGTAGAAAAAGTAATCTATTCGCTCGAAACAGGAGAGACCGAGCATTGCAAAGGTATTAAAGCCAGGGATCTCGAAGTAGATGCATACGATATTCTGATACAGGCACAATGCGAAAACATGTTTAGATTGTATCAGCCGGTTGATGCTAATTTGAGGTTTATTTTATCATCAATAATAATTAATAACCAGCTTGAGCGCTGCGGCGATATTGCTGTGAATATTGCCGGACGCGTAAAGAAAACCAGCGGGTATCATCTCCTTATTCAGGAAGCACAGATTATTGAAATGAGCCGGAATGCAAGAAAAATGCTAAAACAGTCGATCGATTCATTTATCTATCAGGATACAGACCTTGCTACAATGGTTATTCAAAGCGATGATAATGTTGATCATCTCAACCGCCAGGCATTCAAATTTCTGGTTAAGAAGATGCAGTCGGATCCAGCTACAATTGAACCCTGTGCGCACCTTATTATACTAACGCGTAATCTTGAACGGCTTGCGGATCATGCAACAAATATTGCCGAAAACCTTGTTTTCTTTGTCGATGCTAAGATTATAACACACAAAAAAAGATTGAATTTGCCTCTTGAACCGGCTGAGGATATTTAGCTTAAATAGATTTCTGGAAAATTCAGAAATTCTATTTCGAGGGAACGAAGTGACTGAGAAATGTCATTTCGAAGGAGAGTCTGTCTCAGAAGTAAATCTTTTTAAAAAAT
>DYHC01000277.1 GCA_020724325.1 Melioribacter roseus | reverse complement strand
CGATCTGTGTGCTATCAGGAAAGTAAATGGCACGCAGATTTAACAGATGAAAACTGATTGGAACGGATTGAACCTTTGAAAATATCGCTTGTCATTTCTCAAACTCCCGACAAGTCGGGATCCTTCGAAGTGACGTTTCTGAATTTTTCAGAAGTCTAAACAGAACTGTTTATTCATCATCTTTGGGAGAAATAACTAATACCGGGCATTTAGCAAATCTTATTACTTTTTCTGCCACACTTCCCAGCAAAGTATGAAGGATTCCTGTTCTGCCTCTAGTTGCAATTATAATTATATCAGAATCAATCGCCTTTGCGTAATTAACTATTTCTTCATAATCATTACCTGTCAGTAACACTTCTTTAACTATTATACTGGAATCTTCCATAAAAAATGAGGCTGCTTCTGCTAATTGTTTTCTTGCCTCGATTTCCCTACCGGAGAATATTTCCTTTTCACTTAATCCATGATTTTTAGAAGGAAGCAATGGAGGGGATTTTTCCAACACATTAATAATATGTACCTCTGAATTCATTTTTTCTGCTAAATCTTTTGCGTACTCGAATGCAGAATAAGAAGTTATACTGAAATCGGTTGGTACTACAATTTTTTTTATGTCGAACATATTGTAATTGTTGATTAGTATCTGGATTAATGATTAATCCGGGTTAACAAATTTGATAAAGCACAGAACTCTATGATTTATATTACTAGTAAATATCCGTGCGCGTTCAACCTGTAACAGGTAATTCTATAAAAGCTCTTTATTACATGTTTGCCGCAAATAAGTTTTAACGAAGAAATTCTTTTCAATAAGCAATTTAATTCTATTATTAAATGAGCAGTATTTAAATTCGTTATTCATATACGATGCTATTTTTTTTAATTGTTTTCATTACCTTTTAGAAGTTTGCCCGTCCACAAAACCTTTGTCTTTAGCATAGTTGTATAATTGCGAATAGAGCATCTTTCTTGCACGGTGCAGCCTTGACCTAACGGTTCCAACTGGTATATCAACGAAGTCCGCTATTTCATCGTAAGTAAACCCCTCAATGTCGCTTAGAATTATCGCTGTTCTGAAATCTTCTGGTAAATCAGTAATTGCTTTCGAAATTTCATCATCTAATAAATTGCTGAAAACATCTTGTTCGTAATGTTTTGTTTCTACTTCATCGGATTTAATATTTTCGTAAAAATTCTGAACATCTTCATAATCAACTTTGTTAGGTTCTTTTACCTGTTTACGGTAGTCATTTATAAATGAATTCTTCATAATCCTGAACAACCAAGCTTTACAATTAGTACCCTTTTCAAATTTGTCGAAGAAACGGAATGCTTTAAGGTAAGTTTCCTGAACGAGGTCATCTGCATCATCTTCATCGCCGGTCATTTTTAACGCAAAGTTATATAATGCATCCATATGAGGAATCGCTTCTCTTTCGAATTCTTCGTAGAGCTTCCTTGGGTTATTATCGGATGCTGAGGATCTGTTTAATGCCATATAAAATTTTGTTGAGGTATTAAATCTTCCTACTACTAAACTTAAGAAATTACTACTCCATTTAATATTGAATTCGGATAATTTTCAACTGGAGAAAAAAATCCGTTTACAACAATAAATTTTATTTCGTTATGATGAAATATGGACAAATTCGCGAATTCATCTACAGTAATTAAAGGTTCATATTTAATGTAGGAAGGAACTACATTTATTGGTCGTTCTACAAATAAAAATGTAATTGAGAAAGGATCAAGTTTTAGTGAGCAATAACCGTTTTTAAGTAGATTTATTATTTCATTAGCAGAGGGCAGCGATTTATATTCGCAGTTAAAAACCGATCCGGGTTTTACTGTGTGTGAAGACAAATTATGCTCTTCAATTCCGAAGTAGTTTTCAAGATCGCCTATTGCTGCAATTTTCCCTTTGTAAAAAAATGTGCCGGTTTCTTTTTGATATTTTTTTTCTCTGTTTATACCAAGATCAATTTTGAAATCTTTTCCGTTAGCAGATGTATGTAAATTTCTTAATAGTAAATCGAATAAGAGAGTTTCATTTTCTGGAATTGAGTAATATTCATTTTCATTCATTTGTTCATAATCAGCTGTAATAATAGAATTGAATGCAGAAATAAGAGCCATAAAATTTAATTTTCGGATAACTTCTTTTTTATTGTCCCCTATAATAAAACCCGATTCTATTAATAATGAGCTGATTCCATTTCCAATAAAAGCATCACCGAAGGATCTTGGTTCGTGGTCGTCTTTATAACGCGCAATTTGTCCAGGGATGTATCTGGAAATATTTTTGTTAATCGATGCAATTAGCTGCATACTTTTAGTTCTTGCCGGATTAATTGAATTGTTATAATTATAAGGAGGTGCAAGCATTGAAATTGCCGAGGTTTTCTTAATTCTTCCGGCAGTGTAATAGCAGTTTTGATCGTGAAGATTAAATGCGAATTCCGGATTAAAAGTGAGTGCTGCTTTCCACAGGACTTTAGCTTCCGGCGATACTCTTTTTAATGAGTCGCGGTTAATATCAAGCGATATTTTGTTTTCGCGGTTATGCTTTTCTGCTCCATCCGGATTGAGCATAGGTATAAATAGTATCTGTAGATTTCTTAAAATCTCTTTACGAAAAAAATCATATTCATCTTTATCGCAGAAGAAATTGAATAGGTCGAACAAAGCTGCTGTTGCTGTTGGTTCATCTCCGTGCATCTGCGACCAAACAAGTATTTTTCTGCTCCCATTTCCTATAGTTAAAGAATATATCTCCTTCATCTCAATCGATTCACCGGCTTTTTCAACATTGAATAGATTACTCTTCTTATATCTTTGAATTAAGTTATGAACTTCTTTGTAAGTTATCCTTTCCTGATTTATCTCCTTTTCTTTATACTTGTCATGGTGGTTAAATATTTTATCGAAGTCAATTAATTTTTTCAATGATTACCTCATCCGTAATTGATTGATTTTCATAATGAATTACTCCAAATTTAGTGTGTCTTAATTAATAATTAAAGAAATAAATTAACGGAGGAGTAATGGCTACGGATAAACTCACCTTGGGGTCTCAAACGCCGCAATTTAATTTACCTTCAACCGATGGTAAGAATTATTCTCTTGAGTCGTTTTCAAACAAACAATTATTAGTCGTAATTTTTAGTTGTAATCATTGTCCGTATGTACAAGCTTATGAAGATAGAATAATAGAGATTCAAGAAAAATATAAAGACCACATAAGCATTGCAGCAATCAGTTCCAATGAAACCGAAAATTATCCGGAAGATTCGTTCGAAAAAATGAAAGAACGCGCCCAATTAAAAGGGTTTAACTTTCCTTATCTTTTCGACGAATCCCAAGAAGTTGCAAAAGCTTTTGGAGCTACACATACTCCGGAAATATTTCTATTCGATAGGGACAGAAAGTTGGCTTTCCACGGTAAAATTGATGATAACTGGCAGGAACCGCAAAATGTTAAATCGCCATATTTGAAAAATGCTATAGATGAATTAATTAATGGCAAAAAAGTTTCTGTTCCGGAAACATTTACAATTGGATGTACAATTAAATGGAAGAAATAACTATTCTATCTCTCCAAAGTCGTCTTTAAATTTTTGAATCAGTTTTAGCGGCTGCGGTGATATTGCAAAGCAGTAGAGAGGGTAGAGCTGTAAAATCATATTAACCATCCCTTC
>DYHC01000276.1 GCA_020724325.1 Melioribacter roseus | reverse complement strand
AATTGAGCGCGGTTCTTTTCAATAAAATTGTGAATCTTAGACATATCAATTTCGTTAATTGCTGTAACATGTACAGATGTATTCTTGCTATTAATCATGTGGAACATAATACGCTGACGGATATTATCCATAGGAATTATCTTAATTCTTTCACCGCCTTCAGATTTTAACTGTTCAAATTTTTCTTCTTTTCTAAGCTGATCCTTTTCAGCAGGAATAATCGTAGCATTAGATTTACCGGAACGTTTATTCTGTAAGTAATTTAAGACATCATTTTTCGATACTCTCCCGCCAATTCCGGTACCTTGAATCAATTCTAGTTCGGACATCGAAATTCCTTCCGTTCTTGCAATGTTAAGTACTAATGGCGAATAAAACCGTCCAGAAGTTTGTGATTGAAAGTTTGTGATTAGTGATTGATTGTTAGTGATTGGTAATTGCATCTCCGAAACATTTTCCTTTTTAACAGAAGCAGTTTGCTGCGATAGCTCTGCAGTAGCTGACTTCGGTTTTGCAATGCCGGTAGATGTTAGAATTTTTGCAACTGCAAGACCAACCTGCACAGTATCATTTTCTTTAAACAAAATTTGGGAAACTATTCCGTCAACTGGTGAAGGAACTTCTGTATCAACTTTATCGGTACTTATTTCAAAAATTATTTCGTCGCGTTTAACTGAATCGCCTACTTTTTTATACCATTTAATAATAGTTCCTTCCATTACAGATTCACCCATCTTGGGCATTGGTACATCTACTATATCGCCGCCAACCTGTTTAGTAGAAGGGACCTCTTCGTTAACTTCTTCCTTCTGAATAACCACATTTTCACTTTCAGTTTCCAATACTGCTACAACTGTTCCGACTTCAACAGTTTCCTGTTCAAAAACATTTATATTAATAAGGACACCATCTTCCGGGCTGGGGATTTCGGTATCAACTTTATCAGTACTTATTTCGTAAATGATTTCATCTTTTTTAACTTTGTCGCCTTTTTTCTTATGCCATTTAATAAGTGTTCCTTCGTTAATACTCTCACCCATTTTCGGCATTACAATTTCTACTTTCATTTCTTCTCCTTCTCGTTCTACGCCCAATGTATAGGGACGAATAAGATCAAAAATGGATCATTAAAAAATATTTTTTCTAATTTCAGTATTCCAGTAATTGTTTTAATTCGGTATAAATTTTTTCTCTAGTTGGAAGAATTGGATATTCGAGAGTATGTGCATAGGGAATTGGAGTATCTTTAGCCGCAATTCTTTTAACGGGACCGTCTAAGGCTTCAAAACAATTTTCAGTTATTAACGCAGTAATCTCAGCGCCGAATCCAGCGGTTATTGTGTCCTCGTGAATAACCATTACTTTACCTGTCTTCTTAACCGACTTATAAATTGCATCGACATCAAGCGGTGCAATCGTACGCAGATCAATAATTTCTACAGAATATCCATCCTCTTCAAGTTTCTTTGAAGCAAAATTAGATTCATGTACCATAGCACCGTAAGTAATAATGGATAGATCATTCCCTTCTCTAACAATTTTGGCTTTACCAAACGGAATCAAATAATCAGCATCGGGTTCGGGAGACGTAGAATAACTTTGCCGGTACAATCCTTTGTGTTCGAGGAACAAAACCGGATCGTTAAGACGCAATGCAGTTTTAAGCAATCCCTTTGCGTCTGCCGCATTAGAAGGATATGCAATCAAAATACCCGGCATGTGTGCAAAAAAACCTTCTATGTTTTGACTATGATATAAACCGCCGTGAATATAACCGCCAACTGCAACTCTTGTAACAACAGGAGCTTCAAACAAATTATTCGATCGGTAACGGTACATAACAATTTCATCCCGGTATTGCATAAATGCCGGCCAGATATAATCTCCAAATTGTATTTCAACACACGGCTTTAATCCGGTTAGTGCCATTCCAGCTGCAACTCCAACAATGCTTGCTTCTGCAAGGGGAGAATTAAAAACTCTTTCTTTACCAAACTTAGTTGATAACCCTTTGGTAGCTGTAAAAACCCCTCCTTTACCATCTGCAATATCCTCGCCAAAAACATAAATCTTATCATTCCGGTCAAGCTCCTCACGAAGAGCATGGTTAATAGCATCTACCATAACAATCGGATTACCTTCATGTGTAAGCTTTTCGTATTCAAGACGATCCTGTTTTCCAGATTCATCTAAAACAAATCGCGTTGCGGTTTGAGGGTCCGGATCAGATTGTTTTAACGCCCAATCGGCTGCTTCCGTTATGTGATTATTAATCTGTTTTTTAAACTCTGCATATGCTAATTCTGTTAGAACACCTTTCTTTATAAGCTGATCCGAAAATAATTTGATCGGGTCTTTCTTCAAATCCTCTTGTAACGATTCATCCGGACGGTATTTCTTCTGATCATCAGATGAAGAATGAGAAAATAATCTTACCACATGCGCTTCAACAAGTGCAGGACCTTTACCCTGGCGTGCATACTTAAAAGCAGATTGTGCGGCTGCATGCGATTGTAAAAAGTTAGTACCATCAACATCCAGCCGTAATAAATTTTCATAACCTTTCATCATTTCCAGAACAGATGCATTTTTGCCGGCTGTTTGATCCTGTACGGGAACAGAAATAGCCCATTTATTATTCTGAATTACAAATACAACCGGTAGTTTTTCCCGCGATGCCCAATTAACAGCTTCATGAAATTCACCTTGTGAAGTTGTACCTTCGCCGGCACTTACATAAACAACTCCATTAATTCCTTTCTTCTTTAATGCTAATGCAGTTCCCACTGCTTGTAGAAATTGTGTACCTGTTGGACTTGATTGTGTTGGGATGTTAGATTCCTTAGAAGACCAGTGACACGGCATTTGTCTTCCGCCGGTAAGAGGATCATCAGCTTTTCCAAGGAACGCGAGAAATAAATCTTCCGGCTTACTTCCCAGAGTAATTGAGAAACACATATCCCGATAATATGGATAAGCCCAGTCAACACCTTTATGCATTGCAAGACCGAAAGCAACCTGAATAGCTTCGTGACCAGCACCTGAAATTAGAAAGAAGGCTTTCCCCTGTTTTATAAGCGTCATAACTTTATAGTCAATGGCTCTCGAAACGCTCATAAGCCGGAGAGCATTCATTAGTTCATCTTTTGTCATTCCGCCAAAGGAATCGATCTTGCCGGTTGGTGTCTTTCCGTTTGATTTATCTATTTGTGCTTCCACTTTTTCTTTTGACATATTATTTCCCTCTAATTTGCGGCTTGGCTGCATAAAATATTTGGCAGCAAAATCACTATGAATCTAAGATTAATATTTTTTTGTAAGAAGATTTATCTTTAACAGAAATATTTTCGTAATTAAAAAATTTTTGAAAATTTTGAACAAGTTTATCTTTTACATCATTGATATTTACTTCTGCGCCTAATTCATTTTTTAATGATGTAACTTCTTTATCCTTAATTCCGCAAGGAACAATCCCTCCAAAATAATTGAGGTCTGTATTAACATTAAAAGCGAATCCGTGCATTGTAATCCATCGACTTACTTTAATTCCGATAGCAGCAATTTTTTTTGAACCGATCCATACACCGGTATATTTTGAATTCCGTTCAGTTGATATTCCGTAATCCGAACAGGTCATCATTATTACTTCTTCCAAACCTCTTAAGTATTTGTGTGTGTCCTGCTGCCATTCTATAAGTTTGATTA
>DYHC01000275.1 GCA_020724325.1 Melioribacter roseus | reverse complement strand
ATGGGACTCGGGCTGGATACGGATAATATTCATTCCCCTAACGAGCATTTTCGCTTAGATAATTTTGAAAAAGGTATTATTAGTTCGGCTTATTTTCTGGATGAATTTTCAAAGAATTAAAAAATCGGGTGAAGCTATGAAACCCTTATTTGTAAAATTGATTTTGCTCTTTGCCATAATTATGCTGATTGGCTCTTGTACCAAGGATACCGGAGAAGGTGATGCCGCTACATCTGTTGCAAAGGATGAATCGATCCGTGAATATAATATTGATGTCCAAAAATCACAGGTTAAGAACCGATTCCCTTGCGATACAATTTCATTACAGGAATATGTACTGGGCAATTATGAGCCGGGTACTTACCTGGTAAGATTCGATAAGACATATACATTCAATGTTCCTAAACCGGCTGTAATATATTTTAGAGACGGCGGCAGTAATTATATCCTTGCAGTTATTGCTAAATCTAAACCAGGCGAAAGAAATATTGAAGCTAAGAATATTACCGGATATGAATCTAGTTTTATTAATCTTGATAGCACTAAACTTGGAACAGCTTTTTTCTTTTTAACATTATTTGAATGTAAGGAGAGTAATTTCGAAAGAGTTTGGGAATCTGAAGTACCAATTCATGGCGGATTTAATAGGATGACTATAAAAACCTGGTCCCCTAAAAAAATTAAGTACGTTGAACTGAATTACGAAGACGGAATAATATCCGGTCATAGAAATTATAATTTCTTTTTAGTTGATGGATGGCGTAAACCTCCGCATCTCTTAGAAACTTATGTAGGTATTGTTCATAAACGCACTTTAGCTTTAATAAATAATGATAAATTCCCGGATTATTACGAATACCGTTTTATTGAGGATTCATTACGAATAAGAGTTAGGGATTCTATTCCGTTTTACTGGAGCGATAATAGGCGGCTTTATCTAACCGATAGAAATCCCCGCTGGTTTAGAAAATATTAAAAGTGTAGATGAAATATGTTTGTTGAAAATAATATGTCTAGCTCAATGATAGATCAATTAATACAAAAATTTGCCGGATCAACGTATTCCGGTTCGGAAATAAAATTTTTCACTAATGTTGAAGAAGAATATAAATCTTGCAAACACGGTGTTGGAATTAGTTTGTCTTTTAATAAAACTATTATAAAATTAACCGGTAAAGACACGCTCGAATTTCTGCACAGAGTTTCTACAAATGCTGTAAAAGATTTAAACCCCTTTTACAGGATACCAACACTATTTCTGAACGAAAAGGGAAGGTTTATTGATAGAACAACTTTATTGAATCTTGACAATCATTTTTTACTTATTGGAAGCAGTAATAACAATCGTTTATTGAATTGGATAAATAAATACATAATTAATGAAGATATTCAAACCAGCGACGTATCTGGTAATTATGCTGTAATAGATTTGGTAGGACCACAATCCGAATCATTTCTTACATTAATTATTGGTAAGGAAATAAAATCTCTAAATGGAAATAACATTCTTAATTCTAATGTGGATGGATTTAATTTTTTCCTTTTTGCAAATCAGGAAATCAACGGATTAAAGTATTACCGCATTTTACTTCTTACCGAACAATTGAATGGCTTTATTAATTACATAATTGATAACAAAAGTGTCTTCGATGTAAATTTTGTTGGCTCGGATGCTTTCGAAATTTTTAGAATTGAATCCGGTGTCCCAATGCATCCTTCAGAAATAAATGACCATTTCAATCCACACGAAAATAATCTTCTTTATGAAGTATCTTTTACTAAAGGATGTTACATCGGTCAAGAAGTAATAGCCCGTCTTCATACCTATGATAAAGTTCAGTTCAATTTAGTTGGACTTGTTTTTGATGAATATGTTAATGCAGAATTACCAATTCCAATCTATTCTGATCTGAATGAAGAAATTGGACAGGTTACAAGTATTGCCAAATCATTTCTTTTAGAAAAGAATATCGGGCTTGGCTTCATAAGAATGAAAAAGCTGTCATCAAACAATAAATTATTTATTGAATGCGATTCCAGAAAAATTGTTGTATCAGTAACCGGATTACCATTTTCAAAATGAAAATTTATACTAAAACAGGTGATAAAGGTGAAACATCATTATTTGGCGGACAAAGAGTACAGAAAAATTCCCTTAGAATTTCTGCTTATGGAACGATTGACGAGTTAAATTCATTTCTTGGAATTGCAGTAACTGAAATTGTTGATAAGGAACTTGTTGAAGTAATTCATAGTATACAAAACGATTTATTTACTCTTGGTTCGGATTTAGCCAGTCCTATAGAAAAAGAAAACAATAGTTTTACAATCCCAAGAGTTAATAAAGGGTTCATTGAAAGATTGGAGAAGTTAATTGATAATTTTGATTCTAGAATTCCTCCTATAAAGAATTTTATTCTGCCGGGAGGAACAAAAGGAGCGGGCTTTCTTCACCTTGCAAGAACCGTTTGCAGAAGAGCAGAAAGAGAAGTAATTTCACTTGCCCAAATTGAATCTATATCTGAAGAAATAAAAATCTATTTGAATCGTTTATCGGATCTGTTGTTTGTTCTTGCACGTTTTGAAAACTTTATTTCAAATCACCCTGATATTGAATGGAGAAAATAATTTATGAATTCTCAATCCGCCAAAAAACGGCGGACAAGTTCTAAATTCTCAATTCTCAATTCTCAATTCTCAACGGGGGTGACACTGGTTTCGACGGGGTTATAAGTTCTTTGAACTGCACATCGTGTTCTCCGTAGACACGTAAAACGACGGTAAAAAAAGTAAATGGCGAATATAACTACGCTTTAGCTGCGTAAATAAACGCAGCCGTTCTTCAATTCTAATCACGCTGGGGATTGAAAGAACGCCGCACAGTGTGATAGCCGAATCGAACTTCCGGATAGATGAGGCAAAACTTTCTCCGGAATTGTTCCGGCATAATCTGTTTGTCGATGCTGCCGGAATGAAATTAAAAGACAAACTATGTGTGTAGATGTTCCTGGAAATGTAGCTTCGGACCCGGGTTCGACTCCCGGCACCTCCACTATTTTTTTCTTATCATTTTATTATATCAGAAATATCCATAACGATAACTATCGTGCCAACCTATTATTTTCGTTGCATTAGGTAACATATTAAGTTAACTTTGAAGTTGAAATGAGGCAACTTTACTTTACAAAAATGAGCGGCGCGGGTAACGATTTTATCCTTTTTGATTCAAAAAATAACCCGGATTTGGTCTTAAACAGCCAATTAATAACACAAATATGTGATAGAAGGAACGGTATTGGTGCCGATGGCGTTATTTATTTTGAAGATTCTGCTGAATTCGATTTCATTATGAATTATTACAATGCAGATGGTTCCACTGGCAGTCTCTGTGCAAATGGAGCCAGATGTTCTTTACAGTATGCGTATATAACTAATAGAATTAAAGGGAATTCTGCCCGGTTTTTATCGAATGGGCTAGTTTACTCAGGCGTAATCCTGGATGACGGGCTAGTTAAGTTTTATCTTAATCGACCGGAAAATCTAAAACTAAAATTCAAAATTAAAGCCGCCCAGCAGCTTATTACGGCATCTTATGTTTACACGGGTACTCCACACGTTGTAATTAAGGTTTCTGATATATTGAAAAATCCCAAGCAGAGGGGCATTTTGGGAGAATATTATCTTGAAACCCTTTTAAAAAATGTTCTGCCCCCGAAGAGTTT
>DYHC01000274.1 GCA_020724325.1 Melioribacter roseus | reverse complement strand
TAAAAGAATGTTATTAAAGGCAACTCAGTCGAAAGGGAAAAAAGACCGCTTTGTTTCACTCGATTCATTTTAATGATACTGGATAATTTGATTCAACAAAACCGTTATAAATTTCCAATACTGACAATCACCTCAAATTCCTCTTTTGTAATAGGCATAACAGAAAGCCGGTTGCCTTGCTTAAGAAGTTGCATCTTCTGGAGCTTTTTGTTTTGACGCATACTTTCAATCGAGACAAAGTTCTTAAACTTCTTTATCAGCTTAACATCAACCATCATCCAAGCGGGATTATCTTTCTTACTCTTCGGATCGTAATGAGGATTTTCCGGATCGAATGCTGTAAAATCCGGATAAGCTTCTTTAACAACTTCACAAACTCCCGCAGCACCGGACGGCGCTCCATTACTGTGGAAAAAAATTACTTTGTCGCCAACCTTCATTTCATCTCTAATAAAGTTACGGGCTTGGTAATTACGAACTCCATCCCAATAAGTTGTTTGATTCTTTTCTTTTTCTAACAATTCAATTGGGTAGCAATTTGCTTCCGATTTCATTAACCAGTACTTCATGATAAAGTATTCTCCTTTCTTTATAGTACCTAAACTTACTGAATCAAAAATAAGTACGATTAAAACAATTCATTTGTTAAATAGGACTCAAGTATCTTGCAAACGTTTCTTATTTAGACTATATTTAAATAAGAAAAAGACATTAATATGCTTCGTAAGCCTGTAAATAAAAGTAAACCGATTATTGTGACTCTTGCATCCTATTTTTTGTGTTTTTCTTTCATCGCATTTTTAATAACAGTTTCCCTTACAAGTCATTACCATATACTTCCTGATGGAAGAATAGTTGCTCACAGCCATTTTGTAAATCAAGCTTCGTCGGAGAACAATAAAAGCAATAATAACCATACTCATACGGAAAAAGAGTTTTCCTTATACCAGCAAATAAGTAAGATTTCGGAAGTTATCACACATCCTTATGAAATGAAATTTTTGGATGTTTCCGAAATTAACGTCCTCAATTCCAATAGCTGCACAATTGTTTACAGATTTCCGAAAGAATCCCACTGGGCTAACGCTCCGCCTTTCAGCTTAGTATAACTACTCTTTAAAAATTTTCCTTACAAATTTTAAATCAGGAGTTAATATGCTGAAGCATTTTATATATCTATTAGTTACAGTAATGACATTAAATTCTACCATCCTATCCAATTCTGATTTATCTGAAAATTCTTATAAGAGAATTTCAGGCAAAGTAATTGATAATGAATCTAAAGAAATTCTTGTTGGTGTTAACATACTTATAAAGAATACAAATATTGGGACTGCATCGGATGAGAAAGGACATTTTACACTAAGTAATATTCCCACCGATCAATTCGAAATTATTGTTACAATGGTTGGTTACAGGTCTATCACTCACAGAATTGATCTTCTTTCAGATAAAGTAGATAACCTTCTTTTTGAATTGCGTCCGGCAATGATTGAAATGGGAGCGGTTGTTGTAACCGGTACAAACACATTACATCTTTATGAAAATGTACCGGTTAAGACCGAAGTAATAACGAAAAAATTAATTACACAGTTGAACGCATGCAATCTGGCTCAATCATTAGGACTTCAGACGGGTGTTCAAGTTGAAAACGATTGTAATAATTGCAATTTCACACAAGTAAGAATACTTGGTTTCGATGGAAAATACTCACAAGTTCTGATAGATGGCGACCCAGTAGTAAGTGCGCTTGGCGGTGTATACGGACTTGAGCATTACCCTCAGGAAATGATAGAGCAGATTGAAATTGTTAAAGGTGGAGGATCATCTCTTTATGGCGCCGGTGCAGTCGCCGGAACAATAAACATGATGATACGCCGACCAGCATTTAACACTACTAGAATTAGTTTTACTGGCAATTCAATTGATGGTTCTTTTGATCAACAGGTTGGTGCGGTTGCCGAAGTAGTTAGTGAAAATAATAATTCCGGTTTTTATGTGTTTGGTTCAACAAGAAAAAGAAATCCGTATGATAGAAATGGAGATGGATTTTCGGAAATTGGTATTCTTAAAAATGAAACTATCGGGGTTAACGGATACTTAAAACCATTCGATAACGCAGAACTTCAACTTTCTTTTCACAGGATTTTTGAAGAAAGAAGAGGCGGAAACAATTTTGAAAAGCCGGTTCATGAAGCCGAAATTGCTGAAATGACAAAGCACTATAAATGGGACGGAAAAATTAGATGGGTTCAAAGAATTAGTTCTGCTGCAGAGTATAAAATTAATTATGCGTTCAGTTTTCTAGAAAGAGATTCGTATTATGGCGGTCTGGGTGAAGACACACCAGAAGCAAGAATTCAGGCGCTGAATTATTACGGTTATTCCGAAAATCCTCTTCACACCGGCGGTGTTCAATTTGGTTATATTCTCGGAAATCATTCATTAGTTGCCGGATTCCAATATAACAAAGATCATTTAATCGATAAAAGCGTTTCCAACTCTCTCTACTACGTAGATGAAAGATTCAGCAATCTTGGTTTTTTTCTACAGGATGAAATTATACTTGACAGAGACGGACATATACAATTAGTTGCCGGATTAAGGGCGGATAATCATTCATCATTAGAAAAGTGGGTTATAAGTCCGCGTATTAATTTCCGGTATGAATTATTTGAATCAATCTCATTTAGAGCTGGAATAACCTCAGGTTTTAAAGCTCCGCAAATTTTTGACGAAGACCTTCATATCTGCGGGCTGGAAGGAACTCAGAGAGTTATAAGAAACAGAGCCGGACTTAAAGAAGAAAAAAGTTTTACATACACTGCCGGATTTGAATACCAAAACTTTGTTGGGAATATTCCAGTACTCTTTGGAATAACCGGATTTTATACGAAACTTAATAACGCTTATGCTGAAGAATTTATAAGTGCTGACGGCAATATAGAATTCTGGGAAAGAGTAAACAGCAGCGGTGCAGAAGTTAAAGGAATTGAAATCGATTTTGGAATTAAACCGATTAACGGGTTTGAAATTAGAACAGGTTTTACTTATAAGAATAATGAGTACAAAGAAGAAATCGCCGATTTTAATACACGATCCTTTTTAAGAACACCGGATCTATTTGGATATATCCGCGCTTCTTATGAATTCAATAGTAAGCTATCAATGTTTGCTTCTATTAAGCATACTGGCAGAATGTATATTCCACACGAAATTTCAGTTGCTTACCAGGAAGAACCATTGCTTAAGCTTGCCAAAAGTCCGGAATTTGTTGAGATAGATATATCTCTAAATTATAAAATGAAATTAATAGATGATTTGGAAAGCGGATTAACAATAGGCGTGAAGAATATTACGGATGCGTTTCAAAAAGATTTAGATTTTGGAATTACTAGAGACCCCGGATATGTTTATGGACCTAACCAGCCGAGAACATTCTATTTCTCATTCGCACTGTCGATTTAATTAAGTTGCTTCCTCGTAATACGGGGAAGCTCCTTGATTTTAAGGATATTAGACTGCAGAAAAATTCAGGGTTTTTATTTCGAATGAGCGAAACAAAAGAGAAGTGTCATTTCGAAGGATCCCGACTTGTCGGGAGACGAAGAATAGTCATTTCGAATCCCGCAAAGCCGGATGAGAAATGTTATTTCGAGGGAACGAAGTGACTGAGGAACTACGAACAGATTCTTCACCTCACTTCGTTCGGTTCAGAATGACA
>DYHC01000273.1 GCA_020724325.1 Melioribacter roseus | reverse complement strand
CAAAGAACTTTTAATATTTGATTTGGCTAAGAATAACTTTTTTTATTTATCTAATAATAATTAAATTGATAATTCAACAAAGTAAACCTTATAATGGGTATATCAACTTTTATCATCACTTTATTGGGAGCGTTGTCGAGTAGCATTACTCTCAAGGGTGAAGCAAAAAAAATACTTTCAAAATTTTCCGAACTCACGCCATACCAAAAGCAGTATATCAAGTGCTACAAAAAATCATTAAAAAAACAGCTGGATAAAAATAAATTCAAGAAATTGTATAGAAGTCTAAGGTTAAAGTTGGACACCGCTATACTTGAGGAGGCATTGTCAGCTGTAGTAAATGACGAGATCGGTAGGACTCAAAGCTTATTAAGTAAGTATTTTCAAACAGTCGATATTAGCTATCATCAGCTTCAGAACAATATCAATGATTGCCTCAAGAAAAAATTAGATGCTGCTTCTTTACCTGAATTAATAATAGAGAATTTTGCAAAAAATCACGAGGACAATGCGCTAATAAAAGAAGCAGTTGCAAACATCGGTAGTCCTGATTTTGATATGTCATTTCAATTAGTAATTAAGGATTTTGAGGCAAATGTTAAAGACGGATATTTAACATATGTATTAAAAAACATAAAGGAGCTTCTTACATTCGACGATGTAAAGAAAAACGAAAAATATTTTGAAAATTTAATTTTACTTGAGACCAAGATAGTCTTAAAAATCGAAAAGAAAGATGAATATGATTTGCAGTTGAAGAAACTCCAAAGCTTGCCCGAATCTTTTTTGAAGCATTATTATATAGCTAGCATCTATAAAAGTAAAGATTCCAACTACAGATTTAATGACTATCCTACTTCGAGGTTAGATAAAAAGATTGCGGAAGATTTGGCTAAATGTTGGTCAATTCGTGAAAATCAAAATCCCGATATTCCACATATTATTGCCACATTTGAGACACATTCACTTGAACAAAAAATTCTTCTAAAACAACTTTTGATTCACGCAGTAAACAACCGGATTGTTGATGAAGTAGAGGAATTTTTCAAAGATCAGATAGAAACAGAGGATGATCCTGAGATAAAATTCTATTACTTGATATTTCAGCTCAATATTTTCTGGTCCTCCAAGCAAACCTCTGAATACACTTTAGATGACAAAAAATTTCTAAATGAGAAAATTTCACTTGTTGAAGAATATGCAAATATATTTAAGGAATATTCGGCTCCTTTTCAAGAATCTCTCTATTATAACTTAACTATAATGAAAATTTGTGTTGATGTGCCAGTTAAAAATCTCAAGCCGGATATAAAATTTTATGCAGGCAACAATGAATTGATTAAAAATACAATTACGAAATTGATGAGTCACCAGAGGAACCGAGATGCTATAAAAGTAATTGATGAATTGACCGAGAAACCGGATAAACTAACTGAGGATAGGATTGAAGTATTGCTTCGACTTGCGGAGTACGAAGAAATTGAACAAAGTTATAAAGATGCCGAACATTTAAGCGACAAAGCGAGATGTAACGTTATTGCTGCAATAAACATTAACAAAGCGAATCTACTCAAGTCCGGGTTTGATGAAAATGAATTGGTGTACGGCGACTGCGAAGATAAAGCATTTATTAAAATACTTGCTTGTGAACTCTTTCATAAAAGCGGCAAAGTTGATATCGCAGAGAGGTATTATATACAATTAGTTAAAGAATGGAACTCATTCTCGGAATTAAACAAAATAATAATGATGAATCTTTCCGTTCTTTTTGAACGGATTGAGTATGTGAATATGATCGGACAAAATCTAATTGAAATAAGTCCGGTTTATAAATTTCATTTAGCCAAGGCATTATATGAATTAACTGATTCCTATTCTACTCCCTCTAAGGAAGTTGATGACTTGTTCAAATCATTCGAGAAGGAAGATGATCTCCCTGGCGATCTGTTCCGATTAAAAGTAAGGTATCTACAGATAATTGGGGAGACTTCAGCGGCGTTAGATAATCTAAAAAATTTAGTTGAAAGATACGACAACATAAACGATTGGTTTCGTTTTATTGGGACGCTATTTGATTACAATGAATCTCCACGAGCGAAGGATTATATCTCAATTTTGGAACAAAAAACCGAAGAACCGGCTTTCTATTTACTTCTGGGTCTTATCTATTTACATACCGAAGATACTGTTGATAATAAGCTAAACAGATTTTATTACTATTTCTTTAAGGCATTTCAGGATTCAGAAAGAAAAGATATTAAATACACGGAAAGTGTTTACTTCCCAATCTGGGGTTCATTGATAATGAAGCAATTATTCATTGAGTACAATGAAGAAGTTGTAAATGAAAACACTTATGTGGAATTGAAGAAAATAGATGATGGAACAGTTATATCTATCTGTTTACATACAAATAAAGAGTTATCAGAAAATGCATATTATTTAAGATGCCATCATTATAAAGCAGAAGATAGTGAAGCGAAAGATTTGTTATATAAAAAGCTAAATGAAGAAATTAATTGGAAGGGTGATGCTTATAGAATTGTTAAGATAGATTGGTTAAAAAACTATCCGAATTATTACTTAAGCGATCATGTATTTAAAAATGCTGAGAAATACGGTTTAGAAAAATATAAGGTAGACCCTGATCCAATCGCGGTAATGTATCCTCAGCTTTACGAGAATTATATTGCTCAAGAGGATGCCTTTAATAAGTATAGCGCGGGGAAACTGAATCTGCATCTATTATGTAATTTTAATTATGAGAATTACATTGCTGTTATCCAGAAATTATTGTTTGATAAAAGATTCATTTATAATGCCGGTACTTCGTGGCCGATTGAACAAGATACGAATATTGTTATCTCATACAACTCACTTCTAATACTGGAAATTTTTGGAAAGCTATCGTCAATTCCTGAAAAAAATATACATATTCCTTCTAGTTTGCTCAGGACAGTAGAAAGACAATATAATAAATACAAAGAAATGCAGGATAAGGAGGACATGTCAATTGGTTTAGATATCAACAAAATGCCGATTCGATATGTATCTGACAGCAAACAGAAGAAAATGGATTTGAAAACCTATTTTGAATTTATGGAGCGGATTCGCAGATTTCGCACTATTGATGTGGAAGATGAAAATGACAAGTATTTGAGATTCACAAGGTTTATTGGAGAAATAGATGTTGATGGTATTAGAATTTTAAATGAAGGCAACCATTTACTCATTACTGATGATAGAATGACCCAGCAGCTATCCGAATCTTCTGAAGTCTCTAATGTTGTATCTCTTTATTATTTTCTCTCTGATGATACCTTTGATGAAAAAATCCGTTTTTTGGATGAACTCTCCAGACTAAATTACCAAAACATTTTCTACAACGGACTATTGACAAACATTGTTCAATCCCTAATTGAAAATAATTATAATTTATTCGGGGAAGGCACAACTCCAAATCTGGTAATTAAACTAGTCAAGCGAGAGTTAAATAAGCATACTAGAACTGTTCACATCAATGATTTTATTGATTCCATAAATTTCTTGTTATCAAAATATCTCGTAACAATATCAGAAGCTCTTATAATGGATTTACTCAGAATGCTTGGACAAAAGGATTTGAACACGGTGGTTGATACTTGTTTGAAGATTAATCTTCCTCATTCAGAGAGGATGAGATTTCTTAAATCTACTCTTGCTAAGCTGGGTGTGAATAAATATTCCC
>DYHC01000272.1:3453-3741 GCA_020724325.1 Melioribacter roseus | reverse complement strand
TGGCATTCCGGACAAATATCACCAGTATAACCACGTTCGCGTGCTTTGGCAACCGGATCATTAAGGGTAATCATTTTAATCTTTGTTTTAGTATCATCGTCTCCATTTGATAACTCCTCGCTAACTCTGTTGTGATCCAGTTCTATTGTTTTCTCGCTAACAATTTCTTCGGATTCAAAATCAGGTTCTGCTACAGAACGGTAATCACCTTTAACAGGTATTTCATCATCTTCAACATGAGAAAGGTCGTTACGATTCAGGTAAGTAACTCCTAATTCTCTGAATATA
>DYHC01000272.1:2527-3443 GCA_020724325.1 Melioribacter roseus | reverse complement strand
AATTCTCTTATGTCCAGATACAACACCGCTTGGTTCAAAACGTGTAAATACAAAAGCATCAACAAATTCTTCAAGCGGAACTCCATGCTGCAGACCAAGAGAAATAGAAATTGCAAAACAGTTAAGCAAGCTTCTGAAAGCTGCTCCTTCCTTGTGCATATCAATAAATATTTCACCTAACTGACCGTTATCGTATTCACCCGTTCTAATATAAACTGACTGCCCGTTAATTTTCACTTTTTGAGTGTAACCAGTTCTTCTATCCGGCAATCTTCTTCTCTTGGCAATATATCTGTGGATTATTCTTTCTGCAATTTTTACAATATCATTTTCTTCTTTCTTTTCGAGCAGGTCTTCAATTTCTTCTTCAGTCATAGAATTAAGCGGCTGGGATAATTTAGAACCATCTCTATAAAGAGCATTTGCCTTACAGCCCAATTTCCAGGATTGATAATAAGCATATTTAATATCTTCGATTGAAGCTGAGTTAGGTAAATTAATTGTTTTAGAAATAGCACCGGAAATAAACGGCTGAGCAGCAGCCATCATAAAAATGTGTGCGTCGGATTTAATAAATCTTGTTCCTTTCTTACCGCATTTATTAGCACAATCGAAAATAGGATAGTGTTCATGTTTAAGGAATGGAGCGCCTTCAATGGTCATTGTACCGCATATATAATCATTTGCAGAGGCAATTTCTTCTTTGGAGAATCCAAGTTCGGTAAGTAAATCGAATCCGTAATCGTTTATTTGTTCATCTGTTAAACCGAGAGCAGATTTTAAGAAACGATCGCCAAGTGTATATTTATTGAATGCAAAACTTAATTCGAAAACTGAAGGCAGAACCGATTCAATTTTATTAAGGATATCTTCCGTAAATCCTTTTGCTCTTAGAGATTCATGATTAATGTATGGG
>DYHC01000272.1:0-2517 GCA_020724325.1 Melioribacter roseus | reverse complement strand
CGGATCCTTTTGCATACTTAACAATTTCTTTTATCTGATCATTATTGTAACCAAGTTTTTTTAGAGCAGGTGGAATCGACTGATTAATAATTTTGAAATAACCGCCGCCGGCAAGTTTTTTGAACTTCACTAATGCAAAGTCCGGTTCAATACCGGTTGTATCGCAATCCATAACAAGACCGATTGTACCTGTTGGCGCTATTACTGTTACCTGAGCATTTCTAAATCCATATTTTTCACCAAATTCCAGGGCAATGTCTGCGTCTTCACGTGCTGCCTCAAGTAAGTCGGATGAACAATGCTCAGGATTAATTCCCATAGGGTAAATTGTCAATCCTTCATATTCTTCTTTAGGAACATTATAAGTTGCACGTCTATGATTTCGTATAACTCGAAGCATGTGTTCCTTATTATCCTCGTATTTAGGGAACGGACTTAATTCTTTTGCCATTTCTGCAGATGTAGCATAAGCTTTCATATGCATAATTGCCGTTAGTGCACCACAAATTGCATATGCTTCTTTACTATCGTAAGAAATTCCCTGACGCATTAACAAAGAACCAAGGTTAGCATAACCCAATCCTAAGGTTCTGTATTCGTAACTTCTTTGTGCAATCTCTTTACTTGGGTACTGAGCCATAAGTACGCTGATTTCTAAAACAATTGTCCATAAGCGTGTAGAATGTCTGTAGGATTCAATATTAAATTCTTGAGTAGCATCATTATAGAATTTTACCAGGTTAAGTGATGCCAAATTACAAGCGGTATCATCTAAGAACATATACTCGCTGCAAGGATTGGAAGCACGGATTGGACCGTTTGCTTTGCAGGTATGCCATTCATTTATTGTAGTATCGAACTGCAAGCCGGGGTCTGCACAGGACCAAGCGGCAAAGGAAATTTCATCCCAAAGTTTTTTTGCCGGCATCGTTTTACATGGCTTTGGTTTCCTATTTTCTTTTTCTGCTTTGTACTTCTCTACGCGCCACAATAGATTCCAATCGCTATCGTTCAATACTGCTTGCATAAATTCATTAGTTACACGAACAGAGTTATTAGAATTCTGACCGGATACTGTAGCATAAGCTTCTGAGTTCCAGTCGGTATCATAAATCGGAAATTCAATTGACTTAAATCCAAGTCGGGCAAGTTTTATTACTCTTTCTATATAATTTTCAGGAACATTTGATTTTCTGGCTTCAAGGATTGCTTTGCGAAGATGAAGATTAGTCCGTTTATTAAAACGATCGTTCTCCGGATGCTCAGCATAACATGCTTTCATAATGTTATTAAGATGCAAATTACAGAGTCTGCTTCCTGCAACTAATGCGGCAACCTTTTGTTCTTCTACAACTTTCCAATTTATATATTCTTCAATATCGGGATGATCAATATCCAATGTTACCATTTTAGCGGCGCGTCTTGTTGTACCGCCAGATTTAATTGCACCAGCCGACCGATCGCCAATTTTTAGGAAAGACATTAATCCGGAGGATTTACCGCCGCCGCTTAGTGGTTCGTTAATTCCTCTTATACAAGAAAAATTAGTACCTGTACCGGATCCATATTTGAACAGACGGGCTTCTCGAACCCACAAATCCATTATGCCGCCCTCGTTTACAAGATCATCTCTAATTGATTGAATAAAACATGCATGCGGTTGAGGATGCGTATAAGCATCTTCAGAAGATGTTAACTGTCCGGATTTATAATCTACATAGTAATGACCTTGCGATGGACCGTTTATTCCGTAAGCCCAGTTTAATCCTGTATTAAACCATTGAGGCGAATTTGGTGCAGAAAACTGAGAAGCAAGCATATACATATGTTCATCATAAAATGCTTTTGCATCATCTTCTGAATCAAAGAATCCGGCTTTCCATCCCCAGTATGTCCATGTTCCAGCCAACCTATGAAACACTTGCCGTGAATCCGTTTCGGAGCCATAACGATCTTTTTCAGGTAATTCTTCCAATGTTTTGATATCAGGTGCTGATGGCAGAAGCCATTTTGGTACATTATCTTCTTTTATTTTTCTTAATAACCTGGGAACGCCGGCTTTTCTAAAATACTTTTGTGCTAAGACATCAGTTGCAACTTGCGACCATTCTTTAGGAACTGCAACATCCTCCATTCTAAAAACAATAGAACCATCAGGGTTTTTAATTTCCGATGTACGTTTAACAAATTCTATTGACTCAAGAGGATCTTTTCCCGAAACGGTAAACAGACGATTAATCTTCATTTAGTCTCCAATCTTTCTTCGGTTCCGGTAACCAAAACTTGTTAATTAATATTTATAAAGTAATTTAATGAACTTGAAGAGTGGGGCGAGCAACATAAATAAAAAAAAATTTTTAAGCAATCATTTAAGCAAACTTTTAAAAAATTATTCATTTGTTTTATCTCTTCTCTAACAGCAATATATGAAATAATTGATTGAAGAAAATATTGTTTTTTTATTTAATTTTATTAAAGGGATTTGTATCACATAAACTATTGGTGAAAATATGAAGA
>DYHC01000271.1 GCA_020724325.1 Melioribacter roseus | reverse complement strand
AATTCAAGCAGAGCTCTGCCCTGTAAAAGTCTTTTTGCTTCTTCTTCTCTGGAGATACCGGGTAATTCAACAATAATTCTTCTGGAACCCTGTTTTTGAATGCTTGGCTCAGATACTCCGTATTGATCAATCCTGTTATTAATAATTTCGATAGCCCGGGTTACAGCATCAGATTCTTGTTCAAGAAGTCTATTTTGAATATCGGCGTCATCTTCACGAATGGAACCAAAGTACCTGCTAAGGCGAACATCTTTTTGCTGCATCTTACGTGCAAGAATTGTAACAACATTTTCATCGGATAATTTCGATTCTTTTTCTGCTTCACTTAATAAATGTTTGAACTGTTCATCAGGATCTTTCGCTAAACGTTCAAGCAGTTTTGCTGTATTAACTTCCATTACAAGGTACATACCGCCTTGTAAATCGAGCCCTAGCTTTATTCTTTTATCCCGTGCCGCTTTATAATCCGGATTACTAGCAAGGATGCTATCCTTTTTATTCTGGATTATTTCCTTTAATTCAATTGGAGAAATAACAGGGTTGCTCTTTTTTATGCTATCCGATATCGAAACAAGTTTGGTGTCAACATATTTACTGTTCTGATAGTCCTGATAAGTAGGGTAGAGAAGATATAAGCTAAGAGCAATTGCGCCGAGAATGATTATCAATCTAAATCTTATTTCTTTCATTCCGAGTCTAAAGTTTTGTTTTTGAAATTATCAATTAAGTTAAGCGTATAAAATTTATGACGGTTAACTGGCTTATTACTACTCCCTCACAACCCAGGTTTTAACCGCAGCTGTAACACTTGGATGAAGTTTAATAGAAACGGTATAGATACCAAGCGCTTTTATTTGTTCTGTAATATCAATTTTACGTTTATCAATTTCGAAACCTTTTTCGTTAATAGCATCTGCAATCATTTGATGTGTTACAGCTCCAAAAATTTTATCTTCTTCTCCAACCTTAACAGGAATAGTAATAGAAATTTTTTCCAGTTCCGCTGCCAGCTTTTGAGCAGATTCAAGGTCCTTGGCTTCTTTTTTAACAATTTGCTTTTTTTCTTCTTCCAGAGAACGGATATTTCCGGCAGTTGCCTGATATGCAATTTGTCTTGGAATCAGGTAGTTTCTTGCATATCCGTCTTTCACGTTCACAACATCGCCAACTTTACCGAGTTGATCAAAGTTTTTTCTAAGTATTACTTTCATTGTGTCACTCCCTATTACTTAACCGCTTCAGAAACGAATGGTAAAATTGCTAAATGACGGGCTCTTTTTATTGCAGTAACAAGTTCACGATGCTGTTTTGCAGTAAGCCCTGTTATTCTCCTTGGTATTATTTTACCCTGGTCAGTCAAAAACCTCTGGAGCTGTTTCGAATCTTTGTAATCGATATAACTATCAATTGTTCGTTTAACCTTTTTTTGTTTTACTTCTTTTCTCATTGCTTGTCACCACTTTTCATTAAATCTGATTCTTCATCAGTCAAAAATTTATCGAATGAATTGTCTTCGTAATCAGATTCTTCTACTGAAGAATCAACTGCAATATCGACACCATTTTCTATATTCTTGCTGAATTTATTTAAGAATTGAATTCTCTTTGCTTTTATTTCTACAACAGTTCTGTTTTTACCGTCTTCGGTTTTAAAAGTTCTGCTTTGAAGTTCGCCATCAATTAAAACAGCACTTCCTTTCTTCAGACGGTCTTTGCAGCTATCGGCTAATTTATTCCAGGCAACAACTCCTACATAACAAACATCTTCCTGCCATTGATTACTGCTATCTTTATATCTTCTGTTGGCTGCTATATGAAAATTGACAACAGGAGTATTGTTTGATGTTTGTCTGAAGACAGGGTCCTTAGTTAAGTTACCTGCTACAATAACACTATTTAGTTCTGGCATCTTTAATTCAGCCATCGTAACCTCCCTTACTTGTCTAATTTATTGTTCATTACCTGCATTATTTACAGATACTTCTTCTACAACAAATTCATTTTGTTTTGAAGATTCTTTTTGTTTAGAAATTGCTTCCAGTGCCTCTTTATCTAAAGTAATAGTAAGATAACGGATTATGTTTTCATCCAGCCGATAATTACGTTCTAATATTGATATAAATTGGGTAGAAGCTTTGAAACGAATTACTAAATAGTAACCGCTTTTAGATTTGTTGATTGGATAAGCGAGACGTTTTCTTCCCCATTTATCCGCTTCAATTAATTCACCGCTATTATTTGAAATTAATTCAAGAATTCTTGAGATGGTTGCTTCAATTTGCTCATCTTCTAAAGCAGCATTAATTAGAACAATGCTCTCGTAGTTTCTGATTCGCATTCTTTTCACCTCCCTATGGACTTTTTTGGCCTACTACACTGCGAATGTAAGTAAGCAGGGTTAATAAATTTGGCTACAAAAATAAGATTATTTAATAAGCGGCGCAATAACTAAAGAAACAACCGACATAAGTTTAATTAGTATGTTCATAGATGGTCCGGAAGTGTCCTTGAACGGATCTCCTACGGTATCTCCAACTACTGCTGCTTTATGTGCCTCCGAACCTTTTACATAAGTAAAGCCTTCTATTTCTATTCCACCCTCTATTAATTTCTTGGCATTATCCCATGCACCACCGGAATTCGATTGAAAAATTGCCATCAGCACACCGCTTACTGTTACTCCGGCTAATAATCCGGCAAGCATTTCTTTGCTAAAAAAACCAACCGCAACCGGAATAAATACAGCCATTAAACCGGGGATTAACATTTCTTTAATGGCGGCTTTAGTAGAAATCTCAACACATTTAGAGTACTCTGCTTTTGCTGTTCCTTCTCTTAATCCTTTTATTTCTCTAAACTGTCTTCCTACTTCAATAATCATTTGTTTGGCTGCTTTGCCTACAGCATTCATTGCTAAAGCCGAAAATAAAAACGGAAGCATGGCGCCAATAAATACACCTCCCATAATTATAGGCTGTGCCAGATCAATTACTTTGATTTGTGCTTGATGCATATATGCGGTGAACAATGCTAATGCAGTTAAAGCAGCTGAACCAATTGCAAATCCTTTTCCGATTGCAGCAGTTGTATTGCCTACTGCATCAAGTTTATCGGTTCTTTCTCTTACTTCTTTAGGTAGTTCGGACATTTCAGCAATTCCACCGGCGTTATCTGAAATTGGTCCGTATGCATCTACTGCAAGTTGAATTCCGGTTGTTGACAGCATGCCTAATGCAGCTATTGCTATTCCATATAAATTTGCAAAATGAAAGGACCCAATTATTCCCGCAGCAATAATTATTATTGGAAAAGCAGTAGACATCATTCCAACACCAAGACCGGAAATAATATTGGTTGCTACTCCAGTAACAGACTGACTGGCAATTTCGTAAACCGGTTTTCTATCTGTGCTAGTATAATATTCGGTTATAATTCCGATTAAAATTCCGGCAGCTAATCCGATAAGGGTAGAATAAAAAATGCCAATACTTGTGTAATTAAATCCATCAAAAGTCCACCTTTCGGGTAATAAATTTGTTATAATAAAATATGATGCAAATACCATCAAACCGGCGGCAAGAAATTCACCGGTGTTAAGGGCTTTTTGTGGATTTCCGCCTTCTTTTACTTTAACAAAAAATGCTCCTATAATCGATAGAATAATTCCTGTGCCGGCTAATAATAGTGGAAGTATTACAGCTTCTAAACCAATTTCAGGAACTTCGGGGCCGGCGAAGATTGCA
>DYHC01000270.1 GCA_020724325.1 Melioribacter roseus | reverse complement strand
GGAATAGCTGAAGCAGAAACGCTTAAAGAATCGAGACCCAATCCTATTAGTAAGGGAACAGCAAACGGGTCAGCAGCCATTTCACCGCAAATGCTTACATTAGAACCTGCTTCTTTGCTTGCTTTAATAATATGTTTAAGTGTTCGAACAACAGCCGGATGAAATTCCTGATACTGTTTTGATACAATATCGTTTCCCCTGTCTACTGCAAGCAGATACTGAATCAAATCATTAGTACCTATGCTAACGAATTCAACCTCTCTGGAAAATTCTTTAGCCATAACAGCTGCCGAAGGTATTTCGATCATTATGCCAATACCAATATTTTTATCGTAGGCAATTCCATTTGCGCTTAATTCTTTTTTACACTCTTCAATCAACCTCTTTGATTCATTAATCTCGTAAAATGAAGCTATCATAGGGAGCATAATTTTAATATTCTTATGAGAGCTGGCGCGCAGAATTGCCCTTATCTGCACTTTATACAAATCCGGATTATCTAAAAGAAGTCTTATTCCTCTCCATCCAAGCATCGGGTTAGGTTCATGCAAATCAACCGGCAAAATTTTATCGCCTCCGATATCAAACGTTCTAATAATTACAATATCGGGATAAATATTTTTATAGATTTGATATTGTTTTTCTTCGTCAGGAAATTCCTCATATTCCTGAAATAACTGTTCGGTTCGGACAAGTCCTATTCCTTGAGCACGATTATGCAGTATGAATTCCATTTCGGTTGATACGTCAAGGTTTGCCATCAGTTTTATTTCCTTTCCATCTAAAGTTTGAGGCGGAAGGTCTTTAATTTTGTTTAGTTCTTCATCATGCTCGGAAAGCTTCTCAAGTTTTTTCTGATATGATGTTAGCTGCGTTTCATCGGGATTAATAATTACCTGTCCATAAAAACCATCGACAATAATTAGGTTTCCGTCTTTAATTTTATTGGTAGCATCGTGCAGCCCTACAACCGCAGGAATGTTTAAGGATCTTGCTAGAATTGCAGCGTGCGATGTTAATCCTCCGAAATCTGTTACGTAACCTTTAACATTTGATTTGGCAAAGAATACAGTATCCGAAGGAGAAAGATTGGACGTTACAAGAACAACATCATTTGTAATACGGCTTTTCAGTTTCTTCTTTTTAAGGTTTCTGATAATTCTGTTTTTTATGTCCTCTATATCATGCGAACGTTCTTTCATATAAGGTTCGTTAGATGCATTCATAATACGGGTGTATTTAGAAATTTCATCTTCAACAACATATTCAGGGACCTTTTTCTCTTTCCTCATTCGATCCTGGATTGTAGAAATAAGTATAGGATCGTCGAGGATCATAATTTGAGCATCAAAAATTGCTGCCCGTTTTTCACCCAGTTTATCCACAGCAAGGGAAAATATTTTTCTTAATTCTTTTTTGGATTGTGCAAGCGCAATATCAAGATTCTGCAATGCTTCTTCTATATTGTTAATAGTATCTGCATTGATAGATTCTTTTTCTTTTTCATAGATAAATGCATTGGCAATAGCAATTCCAGGGGCTGCAGCAATTCCCTTCATTATATTATTGGCTTTTGTTTCCATATTACATCTCGTCAAATCCTCTGTTGAAATAATTTATTATTTCTTCCGCTGCTTCATTTTCATCGGGTCCATCAAAAGTAAGAGCAATTTCCGAACCTTTCTCCGCAGCTAAAGTCATAACTCCAATTATACTTTTTCCGTTTATATGCATTCCATCTTTGTTCAGGAAAAAATCGCATTTATATTTTGAAGCTATCTTAACAATAGTTGCCGCTGGACGTGTATGAAGCCCGGCGTTATTAATAATTTTTACATTTCGTTCTATCATTATTTATTTCTTCCGATTAAAGCATTAGCAAGCCAGATCATCAATTGCCTTCCTTCATAATCAGGAAGACTCTCTGCATTCTTCAATGCAAGTTTAGTATAACGAATAATTTCACTCTTTGCATCCTCAATAACATTGTTGCGGTAATAAATTTCTTTATACTTATCTACATCAGAAAATTTTATTCCTTTGTTTTTTATAATCTTCAAGAGAAGTTTTTTATCGTTTCCTCTTGATTTTTCAAATGCTTTTAAAAATAAAAAAGTTTTCTTCCCTTCTACCAGGTCGCTTCCAATTTTTTTACCAAATTTATCCTCTTCGCCGGTAATATCAAGAAGGTCGTCCTGTATCTGAAAAGCCAATCCAAGATACTTACCAAACATCTCTGCAGCTCTAACATGCTTATATTCAGCACCGGCTATTTGTGCGCCAATTGAGCAGCACATTACAGCCAAGGCAGCAGTTTTTTTGTAAATCATTTCTTTGTATTCAGTAATTGTAACATCATCCCTTAATTCAAATTCCTTATCAAGACTCTGACCTTCACAGACTTCAATAATTCCCTGAGTGAAAGTCTTAAGAATTTTTACTGCATTAGCTTTACAATCTTTAAGGATACTTTCGTAGGATAAAGTAACAAATATATCGCCGGCAAGGATTGCAGTATTTTGATCATACTTAATATGCAGAGTTGGTCTTCCTCTTCTTACATCGGAGTTATCCATAATATCATCGTGAACAAGAGTAAAATTATGAAGAAGCTCAACAGCAAGAGCAGCATTATAAACCTGTTTGAATGAACCGCCGGCTGCTTTAGCGGAAGCAAGAACTAAAAAAGGTCTTATTCTTTTACCTCCACTTTCCAATAGATATTTGCAAGGATCATACAAGGAAGCAGGGTCTTTGCCACTAAAGAAAGCAGTTAATTTCGATTCGATTTTTTGAATTTCGCGTTTATAAATTCGGCTGGATTTCACAAAAGCTCCGTTTTTCTAATTAATTTTTTCTTCTGGAAACTTTTTATGTTCTTTGAACCTGTTAAATACATAATTTTTTTAACGGCTTGAAACCAGTCCTGAACTAATTGGATAACACCATCAACTCCTTTAGAATTCACTTCCAGTAATATTTTTCTTGCAGAGCCAACCAGATCCGCACCCATTACCAACGATTTCGCGATTTCATCAAAGTCATTAATTCCGCCTGATGAAACGAGCATGAATTTATAATCCTTCTTAAGCTCATTAACCATTCGAATACAATAGGACGTAGGTAAACCCCATTCACTAAAAAAGTGATCATCCGAATTATTTCTGAGCAATTCTACGGCTCCCCAACTGGTTCCTCCGGAACCGGCAACATCAATTCCTACTATTCCGGCGGATAAAAGTTTTTCAGCGCTTTCTTTAGAAATTCCCGAACCTACTTCTTTTGCTATGAAAGGAATTTTTATTTTCGACGTGAGCCGTTCAATGTTTTTAAGGAGTCCTTTAAAATCAGGCTTACCTTCTTTCTGCAATAATTCCTGAAGAGGATTAAAATGAATGACGAATGCATCAGCTTCAATAAGGTTAATCAGTTTGCTTACGTCATCAACAACATTTTTCGATTTTGCAATTTCGGCCGCGCCAAGATTTCCGAGTACAGATACATTAGCAGCATTTTTCCTTACTATTTTATAGGTATTATGAAAAATTTTCGATTCAAGTGCCTGTCTTTCACTTCCAACCCCAATTGGAATATTTAGTTGATTTGCAGCAATAGCAAGCATTTCATTAAGCTTTTCAGCTTCCGAGGTTCCGCCGGTCATGCATGAAATCAAAAACGGGTAGGATATTTTCTTAGAGAAAAAAGATGTGGAAAGATCAATCCGGTCTAATTCCACTTCAGTTA
>DYHC01000269.1 GCA_020724325.1 Melioribacter roseus | reverse complement strand
ATACTTAAAGTTATGGAAAATTTATAGAAATTTTCACTTAATAAATTATTTTCTTTTGTACCTCTTTTACCGTATTGGAAACCAACATCAAGTGTATTATCAAAATCAAGGGGCAGAGAAAAACCTGTGTATAAAGAATACTGGTCAATTCCTTTTCCATTAAATACATATTGTGTCTGTTCAAAACTAAACCCAACTCTTAACATTACTTGTTCCCAAAAAGATTGAAATCTGGGTTCGGGGTTACGGTATTCCACACCTAAACTGTATTTAGTAAAATCTCTCATTACATTTAGAGTTTTTCCGGCAACATTATACTTACTGCTCTGCTGGAATAAATAATCTGCAGTAAAATTTAATCCATTGCTCATTATTAAAGAAAGCCCGGCACCTAATCTATATGGTAAATTAGTATTCATAGAACCTGAAGAAGTTTCTATATCTCCTAAAAGTGTAGATGAAATGTTTGATGTATCTGTGTTCATGTTCGATTTGGTTGAGTAAACAATTCCAAGTCTAAAATCTTTTATTGATTCTGAACCGAATAATCCTGAAAAATTAGGTGAAATAATTCCAACCGTAAATCCCAAACCATTATAACTATAATTACGTGAGAAGGAAGCACTAAGTAATTCTGAATCCGGTCCGAAAGCAACAGATGAAATATGTTCAATTTTTCCTGCATAGTAGTCAAATGATGCTCCGAGTGCAAATTCATGTGGAAGTCTTATAGAAAATCCTAAAAAAGCTTTAGATAAACCGCCGCTGCCTTTGTTCTGAGCTTGATATGAGCCAGCAATAGGATCTAAAGCATCATACACAACATCGTAGTTAACATTTGAATACGGAACTATTCCCGCAGCAAAGCTAAGTCCTAATTCTCTATCAATGGGAAACCCGAACATCATTCCAGAAAATATTGTTTGAACATGGAATACAGAAGCATTGTTGGACGAGATTCCTTTACCATGCGTAATAATTCCGGTTTCAAATCTGGAGAGTCTCATTTTATTCCAGCTAGCAGGATTAAGATAATTGAGATAATCGATATCTGTGGTTGCAATTCCTAATTCGCCAAGTGCTAATCTTCTTGCAGAAAAAGAAAAATAATAATCTCCTAAACCAAACCGAGAATAGATAGAACCGCCCGAAGGTAAAATCTGTACGGGCAAAAAGAGAATTATAAAAATTATAATCAGTTTTATTTTCATCGGCTATTTCTTCTGAATGTAAACAATTTTAAGTCTTGGACGATTAAGAAGATCGTGGGCATTACTTCCGTAAACAGCCAGCCGAGCCACAGATCTTTCTTCATCTGTCAATGAAAAAGTTAAACCCTGGTTATCATTAGGGTCTGTTGCAGAAATCCATTTTTGAATAAGCCATGTTATTTCACCCGAATAGACATTTTTGTTTCTCTTTAGAATAGAGACTACCAAACTATCCGACACTTTTTTTGTAACGCTATCCTTCAAAGCTCTAACACTAATAGAATCTGACAATGGTTTCCCAATAAGTGACTTCAAAGTATCAATGGTTAATTCGAGCTTAGCACTGTTAATTATAATATCCTTTGGAAGCGAAGAAAGATCAAAAGCTAAAACGCCTCTTAATGGTAAACCGCCTTGCAAATAAACAAAATTAGTTTGCGTTGGAAAAGATCCGGACACAACATGAACATCCATATAAGGTGTTGAAAAGAGTGAGTCTGATTTCGTATTCTGTTCATATTGTATTTTGAGTGTAGGCAAGCTTGAACTGATAGTCTCTCCAAAAGCAATAAAACCAACAAACCTTTGAGTGTTTGCAGTAGGTTTCATGAACAATCCATAATTTCTTGGGGCAGAAAGAGTATCAATTCTATATTTAAGCCACTGCTCTACAACAGCAGGTTCAACATCAAATGTTAACAGCGTATCTGTCTGTATTAAAGATGAAGCAACATTTTTTGAATCGTATTTAAGTAACGCTAAACTATCCTTATCGAAACCGGTTGAAGTCCAGTTTTTACGAATTTGATGGAGAGTAAAATCAAAATTTTGTGTTTCATCACCCAGTTTATATGCGGGTTTCAATTCCATCCATGCCTTTTTGATTTTTACTTTATTACTTTTGTAATAGAATATCATTGAATCAGAAAATGCCGGTGAAAACTGCATTAAAATAACTGATTCCAAATTTGAGTTTTTACCTAAAATAATATAAGGTGATGTACCAAGTTTAATCTTTGCTTCGTAGAAAGACGATGTTTGATTGATAGGTGTTTCTTTTGTGTCAAGTTGTTGGAATTGAATTTTATCATCAGCGGGTAATAAGTCTGCACCAACGGATGTAGGTTCATCATTACATTTTAAGAAAACTAAAGCAAGTATGGGAATAATAAAAAATCTCAAAAATTTATTCAACTGCATACCTCCAAATAATCTTTAATAATAAAGTCGCAAACTTCCGTGAAATTAGCGGCTACAAAATTGGGCTTTTTCTCAAGATTATGCAAGATATTAATTTCTGTATCTTCTCCGCTATAATTAATTAATATAGATTTAACACCAGCATTTATACCGCATAAAATATCTATGTGTTTGTCGCCAATCATATAGGATCTCTTTAAATCAAGATTTAAATCCTTGGAAGCTTTTACAATCATATAGGGAGATGGTTTCCTACAATTTGATTCCTCCTCGGAATTAAATTCAGGATGGAACGGGCAGTAATAAAAATTATCGATGCTGGTACCGAACTCTAATAACAAGTTATTGATTTTGTTATTAATTGATTTTACATCCTCATGCGTTAATATTCCGTAGGCAATTCCGGCTTGATTAGAAATTACAACTATCTTGAAGTTATACTGATCTTTTAACTTTTTTATTCCTTCGGCAACACCGGGGTACAACCTAACCAAATTTGCGTCTTTTATGTAACCAGTATCGTAGTTAATTGTGCCGTCTCTATCTAAAAAAACTGTTGGATGTTGCATTAACTTAGTCGGTAAGTTTTTCGTAGAGATCGAGATATTTTTTTGCAGAATTCAACCATGTAAAGTTAGACCTCATACCATTTTTCATAATTGTCTGCCAGGTTTCTTTATCCGTAGAATAAATTTTAATTGCCTTTTTAATTTCGGCAATCATATCTGCAACAGAATATTTTTCGAATGCAAAACCATTTCCGGTTTTGGTCTTTAGGTTATATGGCTGAACAGTATCTGCTAATCCGCCGGTATAGCGGACAATAGGAACAGTGCCATACATCAGACTATACATTTGATTCAAACCGCACGGTTCATATTTCGAAGGCATAAGAAACATATCTGAGCCCGCTTCAATAAGATGCGCTAGTTCTTCATCAAACCCAATAAAGCATGAAAAATTGTTATGATATTTTGAAGCAGCACTTGTAAAGAATTTGTGATATTTTTTATCTCCTGTTCCAAGCAAAATAAGCTGCATATTAAGCTTCATCAATTGCGGGAACGATTTCTCAAGAAGGTCTAATCCTTTATCCTCAAAGAGCCGTGAAATCATTCCAATAACCGGTACTTTTTCGTCATACTTAAATCCAAAATTATCTGCCAAAGCTTTCTTGTTCTCTTTTTTGAACTCAAGATTTTTTATGGAATATTTATGAGCAATTTTATTATCAATCTCCGGATTCCAGATCGTTTCATCTATTCCATTAATTATTCCATACATATCTTTCTTTCTTTTACATAAAACATCCTGCAACCCTGCACCAAAATCTTT
>DYHC01000268.1 GCA_020724325.1 Melioribacter roseus | reverse complement strand
AAACGGAGAAGTTGTAGATTTCAGTCCAGGTAAAGTAGTAGGAGCCATTTGTCCCCCGGTCATTCCATAAATTCCGTTATTTATAAAGACTACTAAAATATTTTCACCTCTATTGCATGTGTGAATGGTTTCTCCGGTACCAATAGCTGCCAAATCACCATCACCTTGATATGAAAATACGTACTTATCGGGAAACACTCTTTTAATACCGGTAGCAACAGCTGAAGCACGACCATGAGCAGCTTCCGTCATATCAATATCCAAATAATTATATGCAAATACAGAACATCCAACAGGTGCAACACCAATAGTTTCATTCTGAATTCCTAATTCTTCAATAACTTCTGCAATTAAACGATGTGCAACTCCGTGTCCGCATCCAGGGCAGTAATGCATAGGAGTGTCTGTAAGAGTTTCCGGCTTTTCGTAAACCAGGTTTTCATTTGTACAAATGCTCTCTTCAGCAATAATGGTTTCGAAATGCTTTTCCTCTTCAATTAATCTTTTCTCGTTCATACTGTTTCTCCTACATAAATTTCTTCAATCTTGTGTAATATTTCTTCAGGTGTAGGAATAATTCCTCCCATCCTTCCTGTAAATTCAACAGGAATTTTTCCGTTAACAGCAAGACGAACATCTTCAACCATTTGACCGGCATTCATCTCAACAGTTAAAAATGCTTTTAGTTTATCTGCTAATTGATTAAGAACCTGATAAGGATAAGGGAATAAAGTAATAGGTCTGAATACACCAACTTTAAGCCCTTTTTCTTTAGCAAGGTCTGCTGCCTTCTGGCAAATTCTTGCTACTAATCCGAATGCAACTAGAACCAGATCTGCATCCTCGCAATCATTCATTTCATAACGAAGCTCTTCATTTTCAATAGCTTTATATTTTTTCTGCAAATGCAAATTAATTTCTTGCATTTTATCCGGCTGAATGTGCAGGGAAGTAATTATTGTTCTTTCTCTGTCTTTAGTTTTACCTGTAGTAGCCCACTGATAAATTTCATTAGTTCTTGGCATCTGGGCAAATAGCTCAACTTTTTCCATCATTTGTCCAAGTGCGCCGTCTGCAAGAATCATAACCGGATTTCTCCATTTGAATGCAAGTTCGAATCCGAGCTTTACATGATCGACCATCTCTTGAACAGTTGAAGGAGCTAAAACAATTAACCTGTAATCGCCATGCCCGCCGCCTTTAACAGCCTGGAAATAATCGCCTTGTGAAGGTTGAATAGTACCCAAGCCCGGACCTCCGCGTACAATATTTACAAGTAAACATGGAAGCTCTGCGCATGCAATGTAGGATATTCCTTCTTGCATTAAACTGATTCCTGGTGAAGAGGAAGAGGTCATAACTTTTTTACCTGAGCCGGCAGCACCGTAAATCATATTGATTGAAGCAATTTCACTCTCTGCCTGAAGAACAACCATTCCAGTTCTTTCTTTTGCATGCTGCGTAAGATATTCTAAAATTTCTGATTGAGGAGTAATTGGATAACCAAAATAGCCGTCGCAGCCAACTCTAATAGCAGCTTCTGCAAGAGCTTCGTTTCCTTTCATTAATTTAAGTTCTTTCATGATTGCACCGTAACTGTTATATCGCCTGTAACATTTGTAATTGTTGCAACAGGTTCTTTCTTTTTGTTTAATTTTCGATAAACCTTTATTATCCCCTCGGGACAGACCAGAGCACAATTTGTACAACCGGTACAATTGTCCTCTATTCTTACAATATAATGATATCCTTTAGAATTAAGTTTACGAGAGAGTTCGAGGGATTCTTGCGGACATGCAGCCGCGCAAAGTTCACATCCTTTACATTTCTCGATATCAACAATAATATCACCTTTTACTTTAGCCATAGTTTACCTCATCAGTTATTTAAAACAAAAAAGGTTATACATTATCTATAACCTTTCCGGTAAATTAATAAAATTATTATTTCGATTAGAGTTTTTGGCATTTGACTCTTTATTAATTATTCAAACAATAGAAACTAACGTGCCAAAAATTTTCAAGACTTACATGTATAACTGCATAAAAATAAGGATTATTTATGAAAAACAAATAGTTATTGTAAGAATATTCTTATTACCTGAAAAGATTATTAATCAGGTTTTCAGATATGAGAAACAGAACAAATAAATAAGAAAAAATCCGAGAATAATCAGACTAACTCTGCATGTTTATCAGCATTATATGAACTTCTTACGAGGGGAGAAGATTCTACTGCTTTGAGCCCTGCTTTCAAACCGAATTCTTTATAGAACTTAAATTCGTCAAGCGATACAAAACGATGTACCGGCAAATGATTTTTTGTGGGCTGAAGATATTGACCTATCGTCATTATCTCGCAGCCATGTTCGTAAAGGTCTCTTATTAATTCCAATACTTCTTCTTTTGTTTCACCAATTCCAACCATAATTCCACTCTTTGTTCTAAATCCTTTCTTTCTGAACCACTGAATTAGCTCTAAACTACGTTCGTATTTTGCTTGAGGACGGACAGCATGATAAAGTCTCTTAACCGTTTCGAGGTTATGATTAAGAATATCGGGTGGATTTTGCAAGATGATATTGAATGAATCTACATCTCCTTTGAAATCTGGAATAAGGATTTCGATTGTTGTTGCGGGCATTTTTTGCCGGATTAATCTAACAGTTTCAGAAAAAATTGAAGCGCCGCCGTCTTTTAACTCATCACGGTTAACGGAAGTTATTACGGCATGTTTCAGTGCCATTGTTTTTACAGATTCTGCAACACGGCGCGGTTCATCCAAATCAAGTTCTGTTGGCAATCCAACTTTTACGTTGCAAAATCCGCAGCTTCTTGTGCATATATCTCCAAGAATCATAAAAGTTGCAGTCTTTCTGTTCCAGCACTCCGCTAAGTTCGGACATTTTGCCTCTTCGCAAACTGTATTAAGTTTACTTTTGCGCATCAGGTCGTAAACATTTTTATAGTTTTCCCCGCTTGGTAATCTTACTTTTAACCAATCCGGTCTATTTCCTATTTCCTGTCTCTGTTTCTCTATCTCTTCAGCAAATTTTTTTTGATGTTGATTTATCATCTTCTTCTCAATATTTCTTTACCCTACTATTACCTTGTTATTTGTTAATCGTAATTCGTTCTTAGTTCTTAACTCTTAGTTCTTAGTTCTTAACTCTTAGTTCTTAGTTATTAGTTCTTAGTTCCTAACTCTTAGTTCTTAGTTCTTAACTCTTAGTTCTTAACTCTACGTTCTTTGTCTTCTCCTGCTCTTGCTCAATATTTTATTAAACAATGTTAGTGTCAAAATTTTCTAATAAATTTTTAACTGAATTAAGAAATTTACCGCCGAGCATACCATCAACAAGACGGTGGTCGTGACTTAGTGATAAGTACATCATCGGTTTAATTGCGATGCTTTCTGTCCCGTCAGCTTCAATAACAACAGGTTTTTTAGTAACTGCTCCAACTCCAAGAATACCAACTTCCGGCTGATTGATAATAGGTGTTCCAAATAATGAACCAAATACACCGTAATTAGTTATCGAAAAGGTTCCGTCCGCAATATCATCCGGAGTAAGTTTTTTTGTACGCGAACGGCTGCCGAGATCGGCAATTGATTTTGCTAATCCAATAATATTCTTTTCGTCTGCGTTTTTGATGTTGGGTACTATCAAACCGTTTGGTTCCACAGCAACAGCAATTCCCAGGTTAATGTAATTTTTTACTAGAATATTATTTCCTTCAATTGATGCATTCATTAGCGGGTATTCCTTCAATCCT
>DYHC01000267.1 GCA_020724325.1 Melioribacter roseus | reverse complement strand
AGGCTAATTTTCTCTTACCAACCTTTCTTAAATTAATATTTACTGTTATCTTTGAACTTCATAAAAATGAGATTAACTATAATGAAAAAATTATTTGTAATGATAATACTTTTTACATCTTTATTATATTCGCAGGAAAATCAAGATAAAATTTTAACAGGTAATTTATTTTTTGATACGAGAATAACATATTTAGAAACGGCATCAAATGTAAGGTCAGAATATCAAACGATAGAATCGCAGAAAAAATCGCCGCTCCTTTCCGGCTTATTATCATTAGCAGTTCCCGGCGCCGGACAGTTCTATTCTAAACGTTACCTGAAATCAATAATCTTTATAGTTGCAGAGGTTGCCGCCATTACTGTAGGATTGATTTACGATAAGAAAGGAGATGAGCAGACAATTTCGTTTCAGAATTTTGCATTATCGCACTGGGACGTAAAGAGATATGCAAAGTGGACTATTAAAAATGCTAATTCCATTAATCCGCTTGTAAAGGTTTCTGAATACAATGTTTTTGATATAAATGGTAATGTAGTCTGGTCTGAATTGAACCGGTTGGAAAATGCAATTGGCAAGTATTATTCCCACAGGTTGGCTCCTTTTAAGGATCAGCAATATTTCGAAATGATTGGCAAGTATCCGCAGTTCAATGTAGGTTGGGATGATTTTGGCGACGAGAACACACCGTTTTCATATGGCGATCCACTAACACAAAAATTTCTATATTATTCTAAAGAACGCGGCAAAGCAAATGATTTTTATAATATTGCTTCTACAGCTGTTATTGTAATTTTTACCAATCATATCCTTAGCGCTGTTGATGCCGCATGGTCGGCTGCAAGTTATAACAAAGCGCTAAATATCTCTTCAGAAATTAAAAAAGTCGATTTTGGATTCAGTACTTTTTACTATCCTCAATTAAATTTGCAATATAGTTTTTAACATTTTTTTTCTATAGGATGTTTGTGTGAGAGAACCGATTGTAGTTATTGTAGGAAGCCCAAATGTTGGCAAGTCCACTCTCTTTAACCGTCTAACAAAAAGCAGCACATCAATTGTTGATGATATAAGCGGTGTTACGAGGGATAGAATTTATGGCAGCGTTGAATGGAACGGCAAGCAATTCAGATTGATTGATACCGGCGGGTACGTCCCAAATTCCGAAAACCTTTTTGAAAGTGCAATACGCGAGCAGGTTGAAATTGCCCTTGATGAAGCTGATGCCGTTTTATTTGTTGTTGACGGCAGAATCGGCTTAAAACCATTTGATAAAGAAATAGCCGGCATAATACGAAGGTCCTCAAAACCATATTATCTTCTTGTTAATAAATCCGATACCTCTAAATTAAGTGTTTATAAAAACGAGTTTTATGAACTTGGATTTGAACACATCTATGATATCTCAGCGTTGAATGGAAGAAACCTTGGCGATTTTTTGGATGATCTTCAGGATCATCTCCCTTTCCCGAATGAAAAAGATATTCCTGATACCCGTCTGCGCCTCTCAATTATAGGCAGACCTAATGTTGGCAAATCATCCTTAACTAATTCTTTACTTGGTTACGATAGAAGTATTGTAACAAATATTCCCGGAACAACAAGAGATAGTATCGACTCTGTTCTAAAATACTACGGCGAAGAAATTATTCTTGTAGATACTGCGGGATTAAGAAAAAGAACTAAGATAAAAGGGAATATAGAATTCTTTGCAAATGTAAGGACATACCGCGCATTATGGGATAGTGATGTTGCTATTCTGCTTATTGATGCTGAAGCAGGAATTGAAAATCAGGATCAGAAAATTATTCAAGAAGCGGTTCGAAGAAGAAAAGGACTTATTATTGCTATCAATAAATGGGATTTGATTGAAAAGGAAACCAATACCGCACGTAATTTTGAAGCTGCCGTTAAAGAAAAAATAGGTATGACGGACTATATCCCGATAATTACGATCTCGGCACTTACAAAACAGAGAATTTTTAAACTGATTGACCTTGCTAAAAAGATTAATGAGGAAAGAAAGAAAAAAATTCCTACCAATCAGTTGAATGAAGTACTGCAGCCATTAATTGCTGCAACGCCTCCTCCGGCAACACCAACTGGAAAGGAGGTAAAAATAAAATATATTACACAAGTCGGTGAGCATTATCCAATATTTTTATTTTTTGCAAATGAACATAAATTTATTCCGGAACATTATCGCCGGTTTTTGGAAAGATTAATCCGCGAGAATTTTGGTTTTGAAGGTGTTCCGATTACAGTTTCATTCAAGGAGAAATAGATTTATTTCTAAAAACATTCCTTGTTCAATTTTCAATCCATATCCATTCAATCTGGAAATAGTTATATTTCCAATCAAATAATAAACATTCATAAAATGTTAGCACCCAAAAACATAATTGTAGTAGGCGGAAACGGAGCCGGAGCGGCAGCGGCGGCTAAAGCAAAACGCATTGCTCCAAATTCCAATATTGTAATGTTCGAAGCCGGCGGGTTTATTTCTACCGGAACCTGCGAACTGCCTTATGTTTTATCCGGCGAAATAAAAGATTATAAAAATATTATCTTTTTCGATTCCGAATCGTTTGAAAAGGAAAAAGGTGTTAAAGTTCTTACCAATCATCTTGTTGAAAAAATAGATCGGTCTAATAAAAAAATTACTGTCAGAAATTTAATTTCTAACCAGACATTCCACCAATATTACGACCGATTAATTCTTGCTACCGGTTCCAACGCAAAGAAGCTGCCGAATATAAACGGAGCTCCGCTAAATCTGTTCACATTAAAAACCGTAAAAGATTTATTGCTTATTAAAAATTATCTAAGTAAAAATCCTGTTCGAAAAGTATTGATTATAGGTGCTGGGTATATCGGATTAGAATCTTCCGAAGCGTTTACGACTTTAGGTTATGATGTTACAGTGCTGGATAAAGAAAATTTACCAATGCCGGGAGTTGATGATGAACTACGTTATCTTATTTCTGATTTGATAAGTAGAAACAAAATTGAATTTTGTGGCAGCGTAAAGGATATTAAATTTGGTTACAAAGATGAAAAAATAATTACTGCTACGTTCAACGGCTACACAAAAGAATTCGATCTGGTTTTACTTGCATTAGGATTTGAACCTAATAATTCTCTTGCGGTCTCATCAAAATTAACGATTGGAAAGTATGGCGGATTAAGAGTTGATCAAAAATTAAAAACATCTGACTCCAATATTTATGCTGCCGGTGATAATATAGAAGTAATTAATAAAATTACTGGTCGGAATGACTATATCCCTTTGGCAACATATGCGCAGCAGATGGGTCATATAGCCGGCGGGAACGCAGCCGGAGGTAATTCTGCTGCACGTCCTGTTGTAAAGAATGCAGTAGTAAAAATTTTTGATAAATATTTAGTATCAGTTGGCTTATCTTCAGCCGAAGCATCTGAACATAAATTTAATTTTATTTCAGTAAAAGGGATTGCTCCAAATCTAGTTAAGGTAATGCCGGGTTCCGATAATGTTTTTGGAAAGCTGCTCGTCGAAAAATCGTCTCGTAAAATTATCGGCGGATTTTTTTTAGGAGGCAAAGAAGTTTCAGGGTATGGAGATCTTATTGCAGCTTTCATAAGCAATAAAATAAAAGCTGGCGAACTTGAAAAAATAAATTATAATTACTCGCCTCCTATTTCACCATTTATCAATATTCTTTCAATTCTGGGTAGAAAACTCGAAAAGGAATTTTCATGAAAAATCTTACAGTCGTTAATAATCCTCTGGTAATG
>DYHC01000266.1 GCA_020724325.1 Melioribacter roseus | reverse complement strand
GATAAATTACCAAATAACTTTGTCGATTTGCTGATAGTAGACCCGCCCTACAATCTTAATAAAACTTTCAATTCGCTCAAGATAAAAGTAATTTCAATTGATGAGTATTCAGAATGGATAAATAATTTTATCTCCAGAATTATGCATACACTTAAAAAAAATGCAAACGTATATTTTTGCAGCGATTGGCGCACTTCAATTTCTATCGGTCATATTTTAGAAAAATATTTTTTTGTCCGGAATAGAATAACATGGGAAAGGGAAAAAGGTCGTGGCGCTAAGTCGAACTGGAAAAATAATTCCGAAGATATCTGGTTTTGTACGGTTTCAGAAAAATATACATTTAATTACGATGCCGTAAAGCTAAACAGGAAAGTGGTTGCCCCATATAAAGATCTTGATGGTAATCCTAAAGATTGGTCCAAGAGCAGAAATGGTAACTATCGTCTTACATTTCCATCCAATATATGGACAGACGTTTCCGTTCCATTCTGGTCGATGCCCGAAAATACAGACCATCCAACTCAAAAGCCGGAAAAGTTAGTTGCAAAACTTATCCTTGCAAGTTCAAAAAAAGGTGATGTTGTTTTAGATCCCTTTCTTGGCTCCGGTACTACTTCCGTTGTAGCAAAAAAACTTAATAGGAATTACCTTGGAATTGAACTGGATAAAATATATGCATGCCTTGCAGAAAAAAGATTAGAAAAAGCTGATTTTGATAAGAAAATACAGGGTTACGAACACGGATTTTTCTGGGAAAGGAACACAATTCCGTTCAAAGTTGAATAATGGGAGTAAATTTAGTTTTTCTTGTTATTTTTGCACCTCTATCTAAAAAATTGTTTTTACTGATATTAAACGGAGGATTATCAATGTCTTTTAAAAAAATTCATTTATCACTTCTGCTTTTCTCTACCCTTCTTATTTCATGTACATCCGATCATTCTAAAATATTAGTCGCTGAATATGGAAATTATAAAATCTACCTAGACGAATTTGAAAAAGCCTATGCTAAAAATTCGGGTGGTATTGAGAAAGCTAAAACAGATTCTCTGGAAGCGCTTAAAAAATTTCTTGACCTCTATGTTAGTTATAAAATGAAATTACGGGATGCTGAAATTAGAGGATTTACTACTGATCCGGATATGCAGAAAGAATTACTTGATTATAAAGTGAATATTGGTTCAACTTTATTTCTAGAAGATCATTTATATGAACCAGCATTGAAAAAAATGTATGAGAGGAGAAAAGCGGAATTCAAAGCAGCACATATTATGCTGATTCCGGATTCTACAATGAATGATGAAGAAACTGCTAAATTAGGTGATCAATTAATCGAACGGATTAAAAATGGGGAAGACTACTCTCAACTAGCAGAGAAATATTCTAAAGATGTTTATACAAATAAAAGAGGCGGAGTAGTTGGCTGGGTTACTTCTGGAATGATTCTTGTTCCTGAAATCGAAGAAGCAATTTACTCAACTGAACCGGGTAATATTTATTACACACCGGTCAAATCAAGTTATGGTTACCATATAATAAAAGTTTTAGAGAAACAGCCGCGCAAAGAAGAGGTAAAAGCACAGCATATAATGGTTTCTATTTTTGATTCAACGGGAGTAAAAGATTCCATAAGAGCGTTAAAGAAAATATTGGATATTGAGAAGGAACTGAAAGATGGTGCCGATTTTAATAAAATTGCACTCGAATATTCTGAAGATAAAATGACAGCTAAACAATATGGCGATTTAGGATTTCTATCACGCGGTAGAATTGATCCTAAGTTCGAAGATGTAGTCTTTAGTCTTAATGTGAATGAAATTTCTCCAATTATTGAAACATCGATCGGATATCATATAGTAAAAGTAAATGAAATTGCTCCATATCCCTCTTTTCAGGAAAGTGCCGAAGAATTAAAGGAAATGTTTCTTAGGACCTATTATAAACAGGCATATGAAAAATTATTAGATAGCTTGAAGATTGTTTATAACTATAAAGCAAACAAGAATATCTACGACAAGCTTGTTACATTCTCTCATGAAATAAAAACTGGCAGAAACTATGAAACTACTGAATATAAAAAATCTCTTGGTCCCGAAGTTCTCTTTACACTTTCGGATCAATTCTTTACCATAGACTCGCTATTTTCGTATATCCTTAGATCAGAACAACATAACAGCAGCTTACTTAATAGCGAAACAATAAAGGATATCTATAATAATTATGTTAATGATACAGTATTAAAAAGGAAAGCGAGTGAATATGATAAAGAAAGTTCTCAATTCTCATCTCTAATGGAAGAGTATGAAAAAGGAATTTACTTGTTTAAATTACTTGAAGAGGAAGTGTGGACAAAAGTTGCCGTGGATAGTGTAATGATCCAAAAATACTTTGATCAGCACCGCGAAGATTATAAATGGAAAGACAGAGTTGAATTCAAGGAAATATATTCATTATCCGATTCATTGATAAATCGATGCTATTCATTAGCAACTTCCGGCGAGAACTTTGATAGTCTTGTTGTTAAGTATTCACAAAGGTCTGGCTACGATAATGTTTCAGGTTATTATGGACTTGTTGAAATAGATGTAAATGAGTTATCTAAGAAAGCCAATTCGCTAAAAAATATAGGTAATATATCCGAACCATTTCGTTTCCAGGACGGCTGGTCAATTGTTAAACTTGTTAAACGTGAAAGTGCGCGGCTTAAAAATATAAACGAAGTAAAAGCAGAAATTGCAAGTCTGCTCCAAGAACAGGAAAGTAAAAGATTGGAAAATGTTTACATAAATAGTCTGAAAGAGATTTATAAACCGGTAATATATTATAACGAGCTTAACCATGCTTTTAAGAATCAGTAGCGTTTTATTAACGGTTTTATTTTTTAGCGGCTGCTCTGATAAGAATAAATCTTCAAATCATCTTGTTAAGGTTGGAGATTCCATCTTAACCGAAGAAAACCTTGACAAAGCTCTAAAAGAATTCAGAAATCAGTCAAAGCTGCGGGAAGAATTTATTAACGAATGGATTGAAAAAGAAATTCTTTACAAAGAAGCGTTAGAACAGGGATTGCTGGATAACGAAGAATTTAAGTGGATAATGGAAAATTCCAAAAAAGAACTTGCTGCGGCTTTTTTAATCAATAAATATCTTGACGAGAACCGGTATGAACCTGCAATCAATGAGCTTAAAGAATTCTACGATAAATATAAACATGATTTAATCTTTACTGAAGACTATTATAAGATGAATACTGCCTACTTTAATAATTTTGAAACAGCAGTTAAGTTTAGAAAGTTACTGATAGAGAGCGACTGGAAGAAAACTCTTAATTCTTTTAGAGGTGATGAGGCAATAATTAATGTGAATTCGGAGTTATTAATTCCGGCACATAAATTTGAGTCTGCTTCTCTTTCTAAAGTAGTTACTAATTTATTACCGCACGAGGTAAGCATAGTTCTACAGGAGGAACCATCAAAATTTATGATTGTTCAACTAATTGAAAAATTTGATAAAGGAACTCTGCCGCAATACGAAATGATTACAGATATTGTTAAAGACAGATTTATGCTTCTTAAAAACAAAGAACTCGTTAGGGAATTCTTAAATCAATTAATAGAAGATAATAATATAGATATAAAAAGGTACCGTGAATGAAATATATAATAATTTTTATACTGTTAACTGTATCTCTATTTGCTCAACAGATCGGCGATAAAATTGTTGCCGTTGTAGATAATGAAATTGTTTTAAAATCGGATTTGGATTTCAGGGTTTATTACGAAACC
>DYHC01000265.1 GCA_020724325.1 Melioribacter roseus | reverse complement strand
AATAGCTTAACAGTTTTCTTATTAAAAGAATTCCTTCATGTTCGTCATCCGCCACAAAATGAGTAACTCCAGATTTGGAGCCATGAACCATTGCGCCGCCCAGCTCTTCATCTGTTACTACTTCGCCAGTAACCGTCTTTACAACTTTAGGTCCCGTAACAAACATATAGCTGGTGCCTTTGGACATAATTGTAAAATCAGTTAAAGCGGGCGAGTAAACTGCACCGCCGGCACAAGGACCAAAGATTGCAGAAATCTGTGGAATTAATCCAGAAGCCAATATGTTACGCTGAAAAATATCTGCATAACCGCCAAGACTTTTTACGCCTTCTTGAATTCTAGCACCGCCGCTGTCATTAATTCCTATTATCGGGGCGCCTACTTTCATTGCTTTATCCATCACCTTACAAATTTTTTGTGCATACATCTCAGATAGTGATCCGCCAAAGATTGTAAAGTCTTGCGAGAAGACATAAACCAATCGACCGTCAATTGTACCATAGCCGGTAACCACTCCATCCGAAAGGTAAGTTTGTTTGTCTAAGCCGAAATCAACGGTTCTGTGTGAAACAAACATATCGAACTCTTCGAAACTTCCTTCATCAAGAAGCATATCAATTCGCTCCCTTGCAGTAAATTTCCCTTTTTGATGCTGCGATTCAATTCTTTTTTCACCGCCTCCAAGCCGTGCCTTTGCCCGCATATCCATCAACTCTTTAATCTTGTCTTGTAAAGCCATCATTCCTCCGTTTAAGAGTGAAGAGTGCAGAACTTGGGGTGCTGAGTTCTGAGTTCAAAGTTCTGAGTTCTGAGTGCAGAGTGCTGAACTCAGAGTTCTATTCTGATAAGCATTATTGTAATCCTTTGCAGGTTTTAATACTGCTAACCAGCATTTTTATTATCTCTTCACAATCATTTTGTAAACTAATTAATTCTAGTTCCGAAATAGTTTCTGTTTCATTTAATAATTTTATCCAATAAAGTGTTTCTCTAGATTCCTTTAAGGAAATAGACAGTTTATTAATAAAATCTTTTTTTGATGAGGCGCTCTGAGCTTCTGATATATTAGCTCCGATGGAAGTACCACATCTTAAAATCTGTTTGAAAATCGGATCAAATACTTTGTCCCTTTGTACTAATATTTTATAAAACTTGGCAATCCTGATAGCAAATCGAAATGATTTTTGTTTTAAAACACTTTCATATAAAACTTCTGGTTCAAATACGTTTTCCATAAACTCTGCTCTCTGAACTCTGAATTCAGAACTCTGCACTCTGAACTCTGCACTCTGAACTCAGAACTCTGCTCTCTGAACTCTTCGTTCTGCTCTAATTATCAGTGTTCACACAATTCCGTCAATACACCGTTGGTAGATTTAGGATGAAGGAAAGCAATATTTAATCCTTCAGCACCTTTACGCGGTTCTTTATCTATAAGCTGAATCCCTTTTCCTTCTACAGATTTTAATGCCTCTTTAAGATTTGTAGTTGCAAATGCAATATGATGAATTCCTTCACCTTTTTTTTCGATGAATTTACCAATTGGACCATCGGGTTCGGTTGATTCAAGCAATTCAATTTTTGTTTGCCCGATCATAAAAAAAGCTGTTTTAACTTTTTGATCTGCTACTTCCTCAACAGCATAACATGTTAGTCCTAATACATCCTCATAATACTTAATAGATTCACCCAAATTCTTAACTGCAATACCGATATGTTCAATATGTGTTAGATTCATAATTTTCTTCCCCATTATTTTAAATAACCACGTGTTCTTTATACTCACCATAAACATCGCGCATAGTATGGCAAATTTCTCCGATGCTTGCATATACTTTAACAGCGTCTATAATAAACGGCATAAGGTTTTCTGTTCCTTCGGCAGCTTTTTTAAGAGCAGCTAATTTTTGTTTTACCTTTTCCTTATCTCTTTCTGCTCTAACCTTATTAAGAAATTCAATTTGTTCCTTTTGAATTTTCTCATCAATCTTTAATAATTTCTCTTTATTCTCTTTCTCTTCTGCAAATTTATTTACACCTACTACAACTCGTTCGTCCCGTTCCAGTTCCTTTAGAAACTTGTAAGCTGATTTTTGAATTTCTGTTTGAATATATCCTGATTCAATTGCACTAACTACACCGCCCAGAGAATCAATTTTGTTGATATATTCATTGGCTTCCTTTTCAATCTGATCGGTTAAATATTCTATGTAATAAGACCCTGCTAAAGGATCCACGGTATTAGTAACGCCGCTTTCGTAAGCAACTATTTGCTGTGTTCTAAGAGCAAGCTTAACCGACTCTTCAGTTGGAAGTGAGAGCGCTTCATCTCTTGAATTGGTATGAAGACTTTGAGTTCCGCCTAAAACTGCTGCAAGCGTTTGAATTGTAACACGGATTATGTTGTTGTCAACCTGTTGTGCTGTTAAAGTTGAACCGGCAGTTTGAGTATGGAAACGCAGCATTTGAGATTTATCTTTTTTTGCGCTAAATCTTTCTTTCATAATTCTTGCCCACAATCTTCGGGCAGCACGGTATTTTGCAACTTCCTCTAGTAAATCGTTATGAGCGTTAAAAAAGAATGATAACTGTCCCGCGAAATCATCAACATTCAATCCAGCTTTTATTGCGGCTTCTACGTAGGCAATTCCATCAGCAAGAGTAAAACCAACCTCTTGTGCAGCAGTAGAGCCCGCTTCGCGAATATGATAACCGGAAATTGATATTGTATTCCATTTAGGGATTTCCTTAAAACAATACTCAAAAATGTTAGTTATCAATCTCATGGAAGGTTTGGGTGGAAAAATGTAGGTTCCCCGCGCTACATATTCTTTTAAGATGTCGTTCTGAATTGTTCCGCTTATTTTATCTTTTGTAACTCCCTGCTTCTCAGCTACGGCAATATACATTGCTAATAACACCGAAGCCGGTGCGTTGATTGTCATTGATGTAGATACTTTATCTAAAGGAATTTGATCGAATAATATTTCCATATCTGCAAGTGTATCGATTGCAACTCCAACTTTTCCGACTTCGCCTAACGCCATAGGGTCATCACTGTCGTAACCAATTTGTGTCGGCAAGTCAAATGCAACCGATAATCCGCTCTGCCCTTGCGAAAGTAAATAGCGGTATCGTTCATTAGATTCTTTAGCGGTTCCAAATCCTGCGTATTGTCTCATTGTCCAGAACCGTCCACGATACATTGTTGGCTGAACTCCTCTTGTAAAAGGGTATTGACCCGGAAATCCTAACTTTTCATTATAATTTTCTAGGTCGGATTTTTCAGGATAATAGAGAGGATCAACTTTGGTAAACGATTGAGTCGAAAATTCTTTTTGGCGTTCTGGAAAAGTGGAAATGGTTTTTTTATAATTAGACACTTCCCATTCTTTGAACGCTTTTTGAACTTTTTCTTTTATTTCATCAATTGTCATATTCCATTCCTCTAAAGAATTAGTTTTGGATACAATAAATATGCCTATAATGGAATCGGGTATTAACAATTAAAACAGAGATTGCAGTGTGAATTTAATGAATTGGAATTATTAAAGAGAATAAATTTTATCTAATTTTGAATTGCTTCTCATTAATTGGAAAAAGGTTATCTATTATGGAAAATCAATTAAAAAAATTGTTTTACTAAGCTTGACAAATCCTTGTCTAAAATCTATTTTTAGTCCTCAATTTTGTAGTTCTTTAATTGCAGTTCTTTAATCAGAATTTTATTCCGCGGTAGCTCAATGGCAGAGCATGCGGCTGTTAACCGCAGGGTTGTAGGTTCGAGCCCT
>DYHC01000264.1 GCA_020724325.1 Melioribacter roseus | reverse complement strand
CGGTCATCGTAACCAATTGCACCTCCCTGATGATGCAGCATCCATTCATTCTCATAACCAACCGATTTATACCATTCTTGCATCTTATCAAATATTTCAGATGCAGCCACTCCCGGTCTTGTAAATTCCTGATAATATGCATTAACTACTGCTGTTTTTTCAAGTTTAGTTTTAAGCTCTTCGGGTAGAGTTCCAAAGTGGACAAACCTTGTTACAGCAATTGGCATTCCCCATTTTTCTGCACAGATATTTATCATAGCATAATTTTTTAGAACAGCTCCAGCCGGCAATGCATGACGGTAATTATAAATTCGTTCATCTACTGCTGTTAATAAAACAGTTGGAAGCAGCTGCCTATCTCTAAGTGCATTTGCAGTAATAGTTTCGATTTCGAATTCATTCATTCCCGGTTTTATTTTAATGCAGACCTCGGCAACTGCTTCGGCGGCTAATTGTGCCACATAAGCATAACGGATAATTTCGTAATCATTAAACGAATAACGAAGAGGTTTGAATTTATCCGAGATATTAATTGTACCCGGGAAATCTATATCGCTTCCAATTTTACCAAATTGTTTTATGGAATCTCCGCGTACATCTTTAACAGGATTAGCTTCGTACCAATTGTATTTAATCAGTTCATAGCCAAGTTGGCTTAAGGATTCATCCATCATTCTTTGATCTTCTGCATTGCTGCAGACTAAGTATTTCTTTCCATTCTTCAAAATAAGCAACGAAGCGGCGCCAACATCTTTATTAAGAACTATTTGATTGTTTGCCAGTCCGGCGGTAATCCAATAAACATTTCTTACCTGTGTAAGAAGAATTCCATCAAGTTTGGCGGCAGCAATAAACTTTTGAACACGTAAAAGTTTTTCTTCAATTTCCATTTTATAATTAAAGTCGCGTGCGGTTTTTAGTATAACTTTTTTTTGCTCTAATTTTTCAGGAACCGGTTCTGTACAGTTCATAAAAATGAAAGCGATAATTGCAAGAGTAGTTAGAGAAAATATTTTCATTATTTACCTCATCCTTATTTATTCTTCGTCATTTTACTTCTATTGCTACCTGATGTTTTACAAAATTATTACCGCCGCCTGGAATTTTTATAATTAATTTACCATCATCTTCGCGCGCACCGGTAATTGATTTAATTAAACTCTCGTTTATAATTCCAAGTTTATATTCTCTTTCCGGTATGCCTTCCAGTTCCAAAAATAATTTTTTATCAGCAAATCTATGAGAAATAATTTTTAATCCTTCATTAACAGCACCAATCGGTGTTGTTTCATCAATCAAATAAATCTCAACCGAAGGCAGATACTTTACTATAACTTCGTTCCTGCCAGAAATTTGAAAAGTTGATTTCACCTGAACTGCCTGATCGTGATCAACAACCCGGAAATCGATTGGGTTACCATCGACCGACACAGAAATAATTTTAGAACCCGGAAATAGATCTGGCATAAAATCGATGCTGAAATTACCATCGCCAGATTTTTCAATTAACAATTTCCATTCCCCGTTCTTCAATTTATTTGTCAGGTTAATTATTGCATTACCTATTTTTATATTTTTTACATCAAGCCGCTCCCATTGCATCGGCAGTTTAGGTGCGAAGCTGATACTATTTGTTAAGGCATTCACATTAAGACCGAGCATTCCATTCATTAAAGGGAAAATATAGCCGCTTGTACAAAACCCTTGGTTATGATATGCTTCGCCAAGTTTTGTATTTATATTACCCGAGTAAACTTCCGGAAAAATCCCCAGTCCATAATTGAACGCATGTTGATAAGTATTTCGAAGCAGCGAAAAAGCCGGCAAATTAAAATGATATTTATACTGTGCTGCATTTGCAAACAATGAATTAAAGCCCCAGACTGTTCCGTAATTATAATTAGTCGGTTCATAGAGAGAAGATTTGTTTGAAAGATTACGAACGCCCCAGTCAGTCATTAAATCGCTTTCGTTGAATTTTTTTATAGAGCTTTCACACCTTTTATTATCCAGTAAATCAAAAATCATAATTGATGTAGGAAAGATATTCTTATCTCTCACCTGCTTACCATCTTCACCTGCACCAAAGCTGTAAAATCCAAGTTCTTCCATCCAAAAAATTTTTTCAAGTGAATTGATTGCCTTCAGTAATAACTCTGCCGATTCTTTTTCCATTTCTTTATCACCAACATATTTTGCCATCAGGTTAACTTCTTTAATTCCCTGTGTCCATAAGCCCTGTGTGTACATGTCATTATTAATCCGAACCAGAGCGCCAAATTCAAGAACACCAAGTCCAGCACCTTTAAGATCCATTAAGCCATCGGCGTTGCTGTCTTTGCTTAAGCACCATCTGTATGCTTGAATAATTGACTTCCAGCTATTCTTAATGAACTCTATATCGCCGGTTTGTCTGAAGTAATTTCCGATTGCAACTAAATACCATGGCGTAGTATCAGCGTGATTATAACCGTAATGATAGTTGTTCCACCAGTCAATTAGTCCGTCGCTTTGCGAAAGTTCATGAGCCAATTTACCAATGTCGGTTAATTTTTCATCAGCAGATTTTTTTCGTATCGGAAAATTTTCCTGACGCTGCCACTTCTGATTAAAAATGAGAACATCTTTAACAGTTTTGTAATCACCATAACTAGAAATAGCGAGAGAATTGATAAAAGCATCGCCGCCGACGCTAAGCCCATAGCCGGCAACCAAACCTTTACCAAGTATTGGATTTTCTACAATCAGATTTCTTAAAGCAACTTTACCGAATTCAAATGCAAGATTTAACTTTTTATCTGGTGTAACAACATTAATAGTAGATTCACGTAGTTGTTTATAATATTGATAAGTTATGTTATAGTACTTTTGGATATTTGAGGAAATATCTTTATAAAGGTTGAAGACAGAATCGCGCGGCTGCTGGTGCATTCCGGCAATTACAATCGGAAAGAAATTTTGGTTAGCCAAATTAGGTTCAACGGTAAATTTGAATTGAATCGGGTTATCGGCAAACATATGAGCAGGAGGTGCAGCCATCTTTTGGGCAGCGGGAGAGCCGCATACAAATATTCCCCGCCGCTGCGCTTCAGAAATTATGTATGCTTTCAGATTTTCATCCCAGTAACTGTACTGACCACCAATACCGGCTGGCCATTGGGGCTGCATTACAGGCATAAAGCCGGGTACGATTGTAAGAGGTGTGGTTGTGTAAACATCGAGCAGAATTACTGCCGCAGATTTATTGTGAGGAACGAAAATTATTTCTTTTACTGTGAATGATTCGTAAACAAAAGTAATAATTGTTGCTTCCGGAGTTACAGTAATTTCTCTTACAATATCTTTTGACTGAATTGGCTGAGTTGTTGAGCCGATGAAGAATTGAAGATCGAAATTGCGCAATACTTTCCATGGCCAGATCCACATTTCGAAGGAGCCGTTTTCAAATCCCATTAGGGCAGCTTTTGTACCAATCTTATCCATATACTGATGCGGCTGAGCAGTACGTGTGAGTGTAATATCATTTTGCTGCAGCTCGAATTTTGGAGTTTGAGCAACGATTAATAAACTGAATGTAAAAAAAACAAGTAAAATTAGTTTTGTCAGATTCATAATATTCATTCCCTTTTATAATACTTCTTAATAGCACACAGATCAAACAGATAAAGCAGATCAAAGCTGATCTGTTCAAATCTGTTGTATCAGTTAAATCTGTGTGCCATTCATTTCTAATGTTTTTCAAAAGTTAGTTTTGTCAGCTTCATAATATTCCTTCCCTTTTATAATACTTCTTAATAGCACACAGATCAAACA